>JAKAFI010000030.1 GCA_021818005.1 Acidobacteriota bacterium
TCAGTGCGTTCCTGGGCTTCTCCATCGCGGTGAGCGCGGACGGCTCGACCGTGGCGGCCGGCGCGCCCGGCACGGTGATCGGCGGCAACGCCTGGCAAGGGGCGGCGTACGTGTTCGTTAAGGGGGCCACGGGGTGGGCGAACGCGACCGAGACCGCGGAGCTCACCGGCTCCACCAGCGCTTTCGGTGATTACCTGGGCTTCTCCGTCGCGGTGAGCGGCGACGGCTCCGTCGTGGTGGCCGGCGTGCCCCAGCAAACGATCGGCAGCAACGCCAAGCAAGGCGCAGCCTACGTGTTCGTCAAGCCGGGCGCGACGTGGGCGAGCGAGACCCAGACCGTCGAGCTGACCGCCTCCGACGGCGCGGCCGGCGACGACCTGGGCTTTTCCGTCGCGATGAGCGGCGACGGCTCGACGGTCGTCGCCGGGGCGTTCTCCCATCAGGTCGGCAGCAACACCGGGCAGGGTGCGGCGTACATGTTCGTCAAGCCGAGCGGCGGTTGGACGAGCGCGACCCAGACCGCCGAGCTGACCGCCGCCGACGGCGCCGTCGGCGACGCCTTCGGTGGCGCCGTCGCGGTGAGCGGCGACGGCGCGACCGTGTTCGCCGCGGCGCCCATGAAGACGGTCGGCGGCAACGCCGGGCAAGGCGCGGCGTACGTGTTCGAGGCGCCGCAGGCGCTCGCGTTCACGCAGCCGCCCTCGGACACCGTGGCCGGGGCCGCCATCAACGGGGGTGCAGGCGGGGTGAAGGTCCAGCTCCGCGACGCCTCCGGGACGACGCCCATCCCGCTCGCCGGCGTCGCGGTCCAGATCGCGCTCGCCTCCGGCACGGGACCGCTCAACGGCACGCTGTCCGCGACCACCGACGCCACGGGCACCGCCACCTTCGCCGGCCTCTCGATCGACGCCGCCGGCCCCGGCTACACGCTCACCGCGTCGAGCAGCGGCCTGACGTCCGCCACGAGCCCCACCTTCGCGATCACGGCGGCCGGCGCCGCGACGATCGCCGCGGCCGGCGGAACGCCGCAGCACGCCCTCGTCGGCTCGGCCTTCCCGCACGCGCTCGAGGTCACGGTGGCCGACGCCTTCGGCAACCCGGTGAGCGGCGTCGCGGTCACGTTTGTGGCTCCGGGCTCGGGAGCGAGCGCCGCGCTCGGCAACGGCGGCAGCGCCACGACGGATGCGAACGGCCACGCCGCGGTGAGCGCGACCGCCAACGGCGTCGCCGGAGGGCCGTACACGGTGACGGCCACCGCGGCCGGGGCCGCGGGGGGAGCCACGTTCGCGCTGACGAACGACCCGGCCCAGTCGATCCCGGCGCTCGGCGGCGTGGGTCTCGGCGCGCTCGCGCTGCTCGTCCTGTCCTGCGGCGCCCTCGCCCTGCTGCGCTCGCGCCTCGCCGGCTAGGATGCCTCGAGCCCTCGGGGTCGCGGCGCCGCCACGGTCGGGAAGGGGCCGGCTCGCGGCCGCGGAGCCGCCGCCGACGGCGGCACCCGCGTGCTCCCCCGGCGTCCGACGCCGGGCCGGCGGCGGGGTTCGACGTCGGGACGTTCTCCGACCCGATCCCGCTGCTGTCGGGCGCGGCGCTGGCGCTGTTCCTGGCGCTGCTGGCGCTGGCCGGAGCGTGGCTGCTCGGGCGGACGACGTAGCGCCGGCCGGTCGCTTCGCCCTCCTCGCCGGGCCGTCGCACCGGTCGCGACGCGCCGGCGTGCGGGACGGGACCAGGATCGCGGGCCGTCTCGAATCGCCTCGGCAGCCCTCGGGGCGCCGCCGACCGGCGCAGCGGTCGCGCCTTCATGGCTGGGCGCAGGCCGTGTGCCGCATTGACCAGGCACCGCATTGACCAGGTATTGACATCGCGACTCAACCGCCTTAGACTCAAAACAAGTTCTCGTGGGGGAAGCTTCGGGGGATCGGCGGTGCGGCACGCCGGCCGGTCGGGACAGCCGGGATGAGGGGGAACTGGCGATGCGGATCTCACTTGCAACCGTGGCAATCGTCGTTGTGGCGCTCGCCGCCGGTGCGGTGCCGGCGAGCGGCCAGTGTCCGGCCGTGGCGAACGGCACGTTCCTGTCGGACGTGAGCGGCTGGGGCAACTACGCGACGTGGGACGGGGCGCTCGGCAACCCGGTGGGGTCGGACATGGTCGGGCCGGTGAACGCCGGCGGGTCGGAGATGTGCGGCGATTCGCTGTCCACCTGCGTGCCGGTCACCGCCGGCGCCAGCTGCGCCATGACGGCACAGGCCTACGTGCCGCCCGGGCAGCCCACGGGCGGGGCCGGCTACCTGAGCTACCTGTTCTACAGCGACGCCGGCTGCAACACGTTCCTGTCGCAGTCGCCGGTGGCGACGATCCAGGGCTCGCAGCAGGGGACGTGGGTCTCGCTCAACACCGGCCAGGTGACGATCCCCGTCGGGGCGGTCGCCGCGCGGGTCGCCCTCAACGTGTGCGCACCCGCCAACACGTCGATGACGATCAACTGGGACAACGTCATCTCGGGCGCCTATCGGGAGCTGATCCCGACGCTAAGCGCGAAGGGGTTGCTGCTGTTCGCCGCACTGCTCGCGCTGGTCGGGCTGCTGGCGCTGCGCGCCGTCCGCGGCTGACGCGGCGCCGCTGAGGCCGCGGACCCGGCCGGCGCCGGGCCTCGCGAAGCCGCGCGGAAGAAGATGACCGGCCGGCGCGCTCCCGGGGCCCCGTGGGTCCGGCCGAGTGCGGACGCCTCCGGCGGCGCGGTGAGTTGGGCCGCTGCCCTTCTCCCCGGGCGGAGACGCTCGCGCGGAGGCTCGCCCGGTCCGGAAGAGGGCGCCGGCCAGGCGCCGGCGGAAGAGGATGTGAGCTGAGCCCCCCCGGGAAGGAGACGGACATCATGATGAAGCGAGCTCTCGTCGCTCTTCTTTGCGCGGGCACGGCCACCGTTGGCTTCGGCGCGCCGCCCACCGACGACCCCGGCACGGCGACCTACCGGGCCATCGTCAACCACGCGATCCAGCAGATCACGGCGCGCACCGGCGTGACGCTCACGCTGCCGACGGTGGTCACCCTCGAGAAGACCCAGGAGGTGAGCCCGAAGTACGGGCCGATCTGGGCCGAGGGCGTGGTGTGGCTGATGAACGGCCATACGTGGGACCCCGACGGGACGTGCGCGATCAAGATCTTCCCGATCCTGCAGCAGAGCACCGACATGACGAACGCGAAGATGGTCATCTCGCACGAGGTGTTCCACTGCTACCAGGACCAGGTCCTCGGCTCGTACAACGCGTGGCTGGGGGCGCCCGACTGGCTCAAGGAAGGCGAGGCGATGTTCGTGGGCGAGTCGCTGGCGCCCTCGAACAACCCGTACTCGATCAAGTTCTGGAAGAACTACGTCGAGCACCCGAACACCCACCTGTTCGACCGCGACTACGACGCGGTCGGGTTCTACGCCCACCTGCAGGACGTCGGGATCGGCGTGTGGAAGCTCCTGCTGCCGATGGTCACCGAGGACAGCCTGACCGCGTACCACACCGCGGTGAACCAGGACCCGAAGGAGTTCCTGACGACGTGGGCGGCGAGCTGGTTCCGCGAGGGACCGAGCAAGGCGTGGCGCATCGACGGCCCCGGGCCGGTGGGGACCGAGCGCCCGCCCTCCCACCTCGACGCGGTCGCCAACGGCCAGTCGCTGAGCGTGACCGCCAACGCCTGGGAGAACACCCTCGAGCGCCTCGACACGCAGAACGCCGACGTCGTGCGGTTCACGCCGGTCGCCGGCTGGGGCGCCGTCACCGACGTGAACAACCAGCTCGACGTGAAGCTGGTCGGCCACCCGGTCGACGTCTGCACGAAGGCCGGCGGCTGCGAGTGCCCCGAGGGATCGACAGGATCGCCCCCGACCCTGAACGCGACCGGGCCGCTCAAGCTCGGCGTGACCGGCGGCGAGAGCGGCGCCGACATCACCGTCGCCGGGCTCCCTCTGGACGACTACTGCAAGAAGGCGCCGCCGAAGGCGGGGCCGTCAGGCAGCGTGTGCTCGTTCCTCGACGCCGCGACGGTCAGCAAGATCACCGGGCTGCACATCACGAAGGTGACGAACAGCGGCGACGCGTGCATCTACGTCGACCCGACGGCGCCGTTGAACCCGATCGTGCAGCAGTTCGGCAAGGCGATCAGCATGGCGTTCAGCGGCGGGGGCCCGCTGCAGCTCCAGGGCGCGCCGAACGGCCCGTCCGAGCCGCAGAGCGGGGCCGGCGTGATCGTGCGCCTGCCGAGCGGCGGCGACCTGACGAAGGTCAGCGTCCACGACTACGTGCAGGGGATCCTGGCGCAGGTCCCCGCCGAGGCGCAGTGCGGGTCGCTGCAGGACGTGAGCGGCCTCAACGCGGCGTCCGTCGTCTGCCTCGGCGGCGCAATCGGCCACGGCGGCGTGGTCAAGGACGACAAGGCCGTCCAGATCATGTACCTCGCCTCGGGGAACGCGACGAACGACGTCATGGGCGCCCTGCTCGCCGCCGCCGCCGCGAAGATGTAGGCCGGTGGCCTGGGCGGCGGACTCACCGCGTCGCGTGCCGGCGCTCCCGGAGTGCTCCGCGTTGACGGCCGAGCAACGGACGCGTGGAGTACAGGCAGAGATAGGAGCGGCCCTCGCTTTCGCGCGGCGATGAGGCCCACAGCCACCGGGGTTGAGGACGCATGAGTGCGTGCCCAGGCCGGGGCCTCGCGCCGCGCGTGAGAAGGTTGCCGGCCGGCACGGCCTGTGGGAAGCTCGCGGCCTGGAGATGGCCGTCCCTGCGGCCGCCGCGGGAGGGCTGCGATGGGCGTGCGCGTCGATACGATCCGGCTGGGGATGACGAACTGCTTCCTGCTGCGCGGCGACGGCGCGGTGCTGGTGGACACCGGGATCCCCGGCAAGGCCGAGGTGTTCGCGCGCTGGCTCGCTCGCCTCGGCGTGCAGCCCTCCGCCGTGCGCCTGATCGTGATGACGCACGGGCACCTCGACCACGCCGGCTCGGCGCGGGCAATCCGCGCGCTCACCGGGGCGCCGATCGCGATGCGCGAGCCAGACCGCGGCTGGCTGGAACGGGGTGAGGTGAACGCGCCGCCGGCAACGACCGCGTGGGGCGCCGTCCTGATGGCGGTGCAGCGCCCGCTCGCCACGCTCGTGCGGATGGAGACGACCCGCGTCGATCTCACGATCGGCGACGACGGGCTCGACCTCGCGCCGTTCGGGGTCGCGGGGCGGGTGATCCCCACCCCGGGCCACACGCCGGGATCGGTGAGCGTGCTGCTGCCCTCCGGCGACGCGCTGGTCGGCGACCTGGCGATGAACGGGTTCCCGCTGCGGCGCGGGCCGGGGCTGCCGATCTTCGCCGCCGACCTCGACCAGGTGCGCGCGGGCTGGCGGACGCTGCTCGACGCCGGGGCGCGCACGATCCACCCGGCGCACGGCCGGCCGTTCCCCGCCGACGTGCTGCGCCGCGCGCTGGCAACGTAGCGGTCGGCGTGCCCGCCGCGCGATTGCCATCTCGCCGCCTCACCCAGAGGCAAGGCGGACGGGAACGGCAGCGGTCCCCGGGTGAGTTGCGGGCGTCCATCCCGCCGCCGGTGCCGGCGCCGCGCAGCTCGGAATGCGGGCGCGCCCGGGCGGGGTTGCGGGTCGTGAGCCGAGGCGGCGTGACGGCGGCTCAGGCGGAGGCGGGATGGACGGTTCCGGCAACGCGCGGCCGACGGCGCTCGTCACCGGCGCCTCGAGCGGGATCGGGCTCGAGCTGGCGCGGGCGGCCGCGGCGGACGGGTTCGATCTGGTGCTGGTGGCCCGCAACCGCGAGGCGCTCGAGCGGCTCGCCGAGGAGCTGCGCGCGGCGCACGGCGTCGCGGCGCGCGTGCTGGCCGCGGACCTCGCGGACCCGGCCGCGCCCCGCAAGATCGTCGCCGAGCTCGAGGCCGCGGGGGTGTGCGTCGACGCGCTCGTCAACAACGCCGGTGTCGGCACCTGGGGCCGCTTCGACGAGCTCGACCCCGAGGGCGAGCTGCGCACGCTGCAGGTGGACATCCTGGCGCTCACACATCTGGCGCGCCTGTTCCTGCCGGGGATGGTGCGCCGCGGAGGCGGGCGCGTGCTCAACGTCGCCTCGACCGCCGCGTTCCAGCCCGGGCCGCTGATGGCGACGTACTACGCCGCCAAGGCGTACGTGCTCTCGTTCTCGGAGGCGCTTGCCGCGGAGCTCGCGGGCACCGGCGTGACCGTCACCGTGCTGTGCCCAGGGCCGACCCGTTCCGACTTCCAGCGCCGGGCCGGGATGGAGGGCGTGAGGGTTGCGAGCGGGTTCCCGGTGATGCAGTCGAGCGCGGCGGTGGCACGCGCGGGCTGGCGCGCGATGCGGCGCGGGACGCGGGTCGTGATCCCGGGGCTGCTCAACCGCGCGCTCGTGCAGTCGGTACGGCTCGGGCCGCGCCGCCTCGTGACCGCGATCGCGCACCGCCTGAACGCGCGCGCCTCGTAGGCCGCGGCTTCAGCGCGCCGGCCGCTGAGGGACCATCGAAAGGTGCGGCCGCGTCGGACTGCGCGGTCCCGGCGCCGGACCGCGCGGCATCTTGGCGCCGATGCGCGCCGGTCAGGCCGGCGATGCCCGCTCGCGCGACGCGGCCGCGGTCAGCCGCGGGGCACGCCGGGGCGGTAGGAGTAGAAGTGCGGCATCCATTGCGCGCGGGCGATCAGCTCGCCGAGCTCGGCGTCGGACCGCATGATGCCGAGGCCGGAGTCGCGCGCCTCGATCGCCACCGCCTTGGCGACGGTGAACGCGACGTCGCGGATCACGTCCATCCCCGGCAGCAGCAGGCCGCGCTCCAGCTCGTCGTCGCGCACCATCGCCGCGAGCGCCTTGCTGGCGCGGATGAACATGCGGTCGGTCACCTTGGAGGCCTGCGAAACCAGGGCGCCGAGGCCGACGCCGGGGAACATGTAGAGGTTGTTGCACTGCGCGGCGGCGATCTCGCGCTCCCCCACCCGCACCGGCGCGAACGGGCTGCCGGTGGCGATCAGGGCGCGGCCGCCGGTGGCGGCGAGCGCCTCCTCGGCGGTGCACTCGCTCTTCGCCGTGGGGTTGGAGAGCGCCAGGATCACCGGCCGCGGGTCGTTGGCCGCCATCTGGCGCAGCACCTCCTCGTCGAACATCCCGCGCTTGGCGGTGTAGCCGACGAGCACCGTCGCCTTCGCGTTGCGCAGGACGTCCTTGAGGTCGATGCGGTCCGGCGCGGCGAGCTTCCAGCCGGCGACGTCCTCGCGCTTCTGCGCGAACGGCCGCTGCTCGTCCTCGAGCTTGGGGTCGTCGTCGACGAGCAGGCCCTGGACGTCCACCGCGAAGATGCGGCGGCGGATCTCGTCCTCCGCCACGCCGTCGTCGCGCAGGATGGCGCGGATCGCGTGCGCGGTGCCGGTGCCCGCCTGGCCCATGCCGACGATGACGAAGCGCTCGCGCTCGAAGCTACTCTTCTTGATGCGCATCGCGGCGAGCATCGCGGCGCTGGCGGTGACGCCGGTGCCCTGGATGTCGTCGTTGAACGAGAGGCAGCGGTCGCGGTAGCGCTTCATCAGCTTGAACGCCTTGTGCTTGGCGAAGTCCTCCCACTGCAGCAGGGCGTCGGGGAAGTTGCGGCGCACGCCGACGACGAAGCGCTCGATGAAGCGGTCGTACTCCTCGCCCTCGAGACGCGGCTTCTTGATCCCCATGTAGAGCGGGTCGTCGAGCAGGCGCTGGTTGTTGGTGCCGACGTCGAGGCTGACCGGCAGGCAGCACGCCGGGTGGATGCCGGCGGCGGCGACGTACAGGCTGATCTTGCCGACCGGGATCCCCATCCCGTCGGAGCCGAGGTCGCCGAGGCCGAGGATGCGCTCGCCGTCGGTGACCACGATCAGGCGCACGTGCGGCAGCGAGACGTTGGCGAAGATCTGGTCGATGTTGGCGATGTTCTCGGGGTGGATGTAGACGCCGCGCGGGCGCCGCATGATGTGCGAGAGCTGCTGGCACGCCTGGCCGACGGTGGGTGTGTAGACGATCGGCAGCATCTCGGGCAGGTTCTCGACGAGGAGGCGGTAGAACAGCGTCTCGTTGCGGTTGAGCAGGCCGAGCAGGAACAGGTAGCGCTCCATGTCGTCGGGCTTGCGGCGGTAGCTCTCGAGGCTGCGCGCCACCTGCTGCTCGAGGGTGGAGACGCCGTACGGGTGCAAACCGACGAGACCGAGGCTCGCGCGCTCGTTGACGGTGAAGTGGGAGCCCTTGTTGAGCAGCGGGTCGGAGAACAGCTGCTGCCCGCGCAGGTAGACCTCGTAGTACTCCTCGCCGGTGAGGGCGTCGATCTGGAAAGAAAATGTCTTCATGACCGCCTATCCTTTCGCGGAGCGCAAGTTCAAATCCTTCACAAGCACATCATACGCTGACCCCCGCCCGAGCGCCAGCGCCCGCGCCCGGAGAGTCGCTCCCCAGCCGGCCCGGCATCGTCCCAAGCCTACCGCAGATCGGCGTCGGCGCGCCGGCGCGCCCGAGCCCGACGACCAGCGGCACGGCCGTGACCGCCGCGGTTTCGAACCGCAGAGTACCCGGTGCGCTTGTTCACGGAGTTGCAGGTCGCCGCGGCTGCGGCAACCCCTTCGGCTCGCCCTCGACCGGCCGCTACCCGACCCCTGTCGCGGCCTGCGGGCCCCCGGCGCCGCGGCGCGCGCTCTTCATCGCCTGGTACGGCGCCGCCTTGGCGGGCTCGCCCTCCCGCCGGTACAGCTCGATGATCCGGTCGAGGGCGGTGTCGAGACGGGTGCGGTCGTTGACGCCCAGCTTGTCGTGCAGGGTCGGAAAGCTGCCGACCAGGAGCCTCTCCGCATCGGCCAGCCGGCCCTGCTCGAGCAGGCAGCCGCCCAGCTCGCTCTCGGCCTCGGCGACGGTCCACGGGTCCGCGGGCGGCGCGGTGCGGTTGACCGCGATCACCTCGTGCAGCAGACCCTCGGCCTCGCGCAGTCCGGCCGGGGCGCCCTCGGCGTCGAGGACGGTGGCGAGGTTCTCGCGGACGAAGCGGATGCGCAGGTCCGTCGCCGGCACCTTGGGGCCCAGGATGGCGAGCGCGCGCCGGTTCTCCCGCTCCGCGGCCGGAAGGTCTCCGAGGACGCGGTCGACCTCGGCGATGTTCGCGAGGTCGAGCGCGACCTGGGGGTGCTGGTCGCCGAGCACCTTCTCGTGGATCGCCAGGGCCTCCCTGTAGAACGGCTCCGCTTCCTTGAACTTCCTCTCGGCGACCAGGGTGGCGCCGACGTTGCCCTCGAGCAGCGCGATGTCCGGGTGGTCGGGGGGCAGCGCCTTGCGGTAGGTGGCGAGCGCGGCACGGAACGAGCGTTCGGCGCCCGCGAGGTCGCCCCGGCGCACCGCGAGCAGCGCCAGGTTGGACCGCATCGGCACGACGTCGAGCGTGTCCGGCCCCTCGACCTTGGTGCGGATGGCGATGGCGCGCTGGTACGCCGCCTTGGCGTCGTCGTAGTCGCCGAGGTGGGTCTCGGCGTTGCCGAGATCGTTGAGGAGCTGCGCGACGTTCAGGCTCTCGGGTCCTTCCCGCTTCTCGTAGATTGCGAGGGAGCGCTCGAAGTCGGGCTTCGACTCGGCGTCCTGCCCGCGGCTCTGCAGCAGGAGACCGAGGCTGCGCAGCGTGTCCGCCACCGGGGCGCTCGCAGCCCCGAACACGGCCGTGCGCGTCCGCAGCGCCTCCTCGAGCAACGGCTGGGCGCGGTCGAACAGGCCGAGGCTCGAGTAGACGTCGCCCATGGTGTCGACCAGCGTGGCGCGCACCTCGGGGTCCATGGTCCGGTTGGCGCGGATCTGCGCGGCGCCCTTGTCCAGCAGCTCGCGGGCGGTGATCGTGGTGCCGCGCGCCTGGTCCGGCCTGGAGACACGGAAAAGCTTGACGAGGAAAGCCGAGACCTGACCCGCGATCGCCGCCTGGCGGTTGGCGCGGTCGCGCTCGAGGGCGATCCGGCGCGCCTGCACCGCCATCGCCCCGGCCACGCCGACGAGCAGGACGGCGAGCGACGCCGCCACCGCGAAGCCGACCTTGTGACGGGAGACCGCCTTGCGAAGCTGGTAGACGGTGCTTGGGGCCTGCGCGACGATCGGTTGGTTGTTGAGGTAGCGGCGGACGTCCTCGGCGAAGCCCGCGGCGCTCTGGTAGCGGCGCGCCGCGTCCTTCTCGAGCGCCTTGCCGACGATCGTCTCGATCTCGCGGCCGGCCAGCGATCGGCCGGGCAGGCGGCCGCGCCGCGGCGGCTCGTGGCAGATGATGCGGGCGGCCTCGGGGAGGCTCGCCCGGCGCACGTCGTACGGCAGCTCCCCCGTGAGCATCTCGTAGAGGATGACGCCGAGCGAGTACACGTCGGTGCGCAGGTCGATCTGGTCCGCGTCACCGCGGATCTGCTCCGGGCTCATGTACGGCACGGTGCCGCGAATCGTCCCGGCCTCGGTCGCCATGCTCGCGGCCGCGCCGTCCTCGTCCACGATGCGCGCCAGGCCGAAGTCGAGCACCTTGACGCCGGGCGCCGCCGCGCCCCCGCGCGACGGCGCGGTCGCCGTGTCCTCCTGCACGAGGATGTTGGTCGGCTTGAGGTCGCGGTGGATGACGCCGTGCTGGTGGGCGTAGGCCACCGCGTCGCAGATCTGGAGGAACAGCTCGAGCCTGGCCCGGACGCCGGCGCGGTCACGGGCCGTCGGACCTTCCGCGGCGAGAAACTCGTCCAACCTCCTCCCCTGGACCAGCTCCATCGCGAAGAAGTGCTGCCCGTCGTCGGTCCGGCCCGCCTCGTAGATGGCGGCGATCCCGGGGTGCCGGAGGCGCGCGAGCGCCTGGACCTCGCGCTGGAACAGGCGCACCGCGGTCTCGTCCACGTAGGCGCCGCCGCGAATGATCTTGACGGCGACCTTGCGCCGCGGGTTGGCCTGCAGCGCCTCGTAGACCACACCCATGCCCCCTTCGCCGAGCCGCCGGACAAGGGTGTAGCCGCCGATCGCGGCTGGAGTCGCGCGAGCCGTGGGGACGGTCCCGGCCGGGAGCTGCGTTGGCGTCGCCGCGGGGTCGTCGGACAGCGTGTTGTCCATCGCGGTCAAGATCCTCTTGGCCAGCATAACCATCCCCTACCGGGCCCGAATTCCCGACCGTAGCCTACGGTCCCGGACTGCCCGTTCGCGGCGGACGGGAGGGTTGATTGCCGCACGCGAGTCTGTGAAGCTGCAGGCAGCACGAAAACACGGCGCCGGTCGACCCTGCCCCCCGGCGCCCGGAGGCCTCCATGACGTTGCCGATCGCCGGCCTGTGCCTCGCGGGTCTCGCACTTGGCCCGCTCGCCGCCGCACAGCCCGCGACTACGGAGTTTCCGGTGGATCACCACACGATCACGCGGACGATCTCGTACGGCGAGATGTCCCGCTTCCTCGCGACCGTGAACGAGCGCGGACCGCTCACGGTCACGGTCGAGGGCACCACGGTGAAGGGGCGCTCCCTCTACCTCGTGCACGCGGCGCGCGGGGGAAACCCCGCGTTCCGAATCCTGTTCTACGCGCAGCAGCACGGCGACGAGGTCTCGGGGAAGGACGCCCTCCTGTACCTGATCCGCGACATCGCCGAGCGGCCGGAGCGGCTCCCCGCCGACGTCGACCTGTGGATCATGCCGATGATGAACCCGGACGGTGCCGAGGCGGGGACGCGACGCAACGGCGCCGGCGCCGACCTCAACCGCGACCACATCGTGCAGGACCAACCGGAGACGCAGGCGCTCTACCGCGTCGTCCGCCGCGTGCGGCCACACCTCGCGGTGGACTGCCACGAGTTCGGCCGCGACTCCGAGGAGCGGCACGCGCGCGGGTGGATCGCCTACCCCGACATCACGATGGACGGGGTTAACAACCCGCTGTTCGACCCCGAGGTGATCGCCGCCGCGCAGCGCTGGGTGGACGAGTCGGCCGCGGTCGAGAAGGCGGCCGGGCACCCTTTCATGCGCTACACGGTCGGCGGGATGCCGCCGGAGGAGGAGCAGCGCCACTCCGCCCCCGACATCGACGGCGGGCTGAACGGCGTCGGCATGTACGGCGGGCTGTCGTTCATCATCGAGGCCGCGGCGATGGGCGGGCCGCACCCGCCGGCCGACGACCTCGCCCGCCGGGTGGACGCGTACCTCGCGCTGTTCTGGCGGTTCGTCGACGGCGACGGCCATCGCGCCGAGGACCTGGCGGCTGTCGAGCGCGCCCGCAGTCGGCCGCTGCCGGCGTTCATCCCGACCAACTACCTGTGGGTCAACCCGGGGATGACGGTCACGCGCTTCCCCGTGGTTGAGGCCGCCACCGGCCGGGTGCTCGAGATCCCGACCGCGAACATGATGACGACGATGGCGGTCAAGTCGGCGATGCCGGCGCCGCTCGCCTACGCGATCGCGCCGCGCGCCGCCGCGGCGTTCAAGCCGGTACTCAAACGCCAGGCGATCCCGTACGAGGAGCTGGCGGCGCCCCGGCGCGTCACCGCCGAGGCGTGCACGCTGCTGCGGGTCGAGGACGAGTGGGACGACGTCTATTCCCGCTACGGGGGGCGGCAGATCGTCCGCCGCGAGACGCCGACGGTGCGCGAGCTGGAACCGGGGACGCTCTGGGTGCCGCTGGAGGGCGAGGCCGCGGTGCGGGCCGCGCTCGTGCTCGAGCCGGCGGCGATGTACGGCGTCTACCAGTACCCGCTCTTCCACGCCCTCACGGCGCCCGGCCGGTCGCTGCCGGTGCTGCGGGTCGTCGGCCCGGCGGCGCGGTAGGAGGCAGACCGTGCGACCGGCCGTCCTCTCGCTCACCCCGCTCCTCGTTCTCGCCCTCACGGTCCCGTCGCGCGCACAGGCGCCGACGGACCGCGACTTCGTGGCGCCGGTGCCGATCGAGACGCCGCCGCCGGCGATGGCGGCAGCGCTTGCGGGAATCAGGGCGCCCGCGCTCGCCGCGCACATCGGCTTCCTCGCCTCCCCGGCCCTCGAAGGGCGCGGGCTCGGCAGCCGCGGCTTCGACGCGGCGGCCGAGTACGCGGCCGCGGAGCTGGCGCTCGCCGGGGTCCCGCCGCTGGCCGCGGCCGGCTACTTCCAGGCCGTGCCGGTGCGCGAGATCACCTCGCCCGCGGGTGAGGTCGTGGTCGAACGGAGCGCAGGCGGCGCGACGAGCAGCCGCCGCTTCGCGTCTGGCGTGGACTGCGCGTTCGCCGGCGCGGCCCCCGGCGCGGTCGCCGCTCCGGTCGTGTTCGCGTCGTTCGGCATTCGCGAGTCGGCGCTCGGTCGCGACGACTACCGCGGTCTCGACGTACGCGGCAAGGTCGTCCTCGTCCTCGCCGGCGCGCCCGCCGGGGCGGCGTGGTCGACGCCCGCCATCGTCGAGCGGTACGCCGCCAAGGACGCGGACGAGCGCTGGGCCGCGAAGCTCGCGAGCGCCCGCGCGCTCGGCGCGGCGGCCGTGCTCGCGGTCGAGGACGAGCCGTTGGCGGCCGCGAGCGAGGCGCGCATCGAGCGCACTTTCCTACCGTTCGCACCGGCCGCGCCCGCGACCGTGGCGGTCCGCGTCACGCCCGCGCTCGCCGGCGCCGTGTTGGCGGCGGCCGGACTCGACGCCGCGACCGCGCGCGACGCCGGCCCGCGCGAGCTGCCGGGCGTGCGCGTGCGCCTGACGGTCACGGGCAGCGAACGCCTGTTCGAGAGCCGCAACGTGGTCGGCGTGATCGCCGGGGCCGACCCGGCGCTGCGCGCCGAGGCCGTGGTGATCGGCGCGCACCTCGACCACCTCGGCAAGGCCGGCGACACGGTCTACCCCGGCGCCGACGATAACGCCTCCGGCGTCGCGGCGCTGCTCGAGATCGCCAGGGCGTTCGCCGCTGCCCCCGAGCGCCCGCGGCGAACGCTGGTGTTCGCGTTCTGGACCGGCGAGGAGGAAGGCAAGTTCGGCTCGGGTTGGTGGGTCGGCCACCCGCTCTGGCCGCTCGCCCGCACCGTCGCCTACCTGAACCTCGATATGATCGGGCACCCGTGGTCGGCCGAAGAGATCAAGAAGCTCGTGACCGACGCGCACCTGCCCGACGGCGATGCTTTCCTCGCCAAGGTCAAGCCGGCCGATTTCGTCGAGCCGGGCCTGCCGCTCGATGCCCCGGTGATCGCGGCGGCGCTGCAGCGAGCCGCCGGGATGACCTCTCTCGCCCTCCATCTCGACCGCACCGATGGCACCAGCGGCGGTTCCGACTACCGCGACTTCGCGCGCGCCGGCGTGCCGTTCGTCCGCTTCTTCGGCAACTTCTTCCCCGCGTACCACCAGCCCGGCGACACCGCGGGCGCGCTCGACGCGACCCAGGTGCAGCGCGTGGCGCGCCTCGCCCTCGCCACCGCCTGGCTGCTCGCCAACCGGTAGGCCCGCCGGAAGGAGACGGGAGTTTGCCCCGCTCTGGTACCGTTGGGCGTTGTGACGGAGGAGAGCGATGACCAAGCGAGAGCGCGCGAAGTTGATCCGGCGGTACGCCGACGGTGGTGACGAGGTGGTGCGGGCGCTGGAGGTGTTCCCGCCGGAGAAGCTGACGGCGCGCCCGTTCCGCGGCAAGTGGACCGCGGCCGAGATCGTCCACCACCTCGCCGACAGCGAGATGACCGCGGCGATCCGGCTGCGGCTGCTCGTCGTCCAGGAGCGGCCGGTGATCCACGGCTACGACCAGGACGAGTTCGCGGTCCGCCTGCGCTACAACGAGCGCGAGATCGGCGCCGCGCTCGCGGCGTTCCTCGCCGCGCGCGCCACGACGGTCGAGATCCTCGAGCGGATGACCGCCGAGCAGTGGGCGCGGCAGGGGTGGCACACGGAGGCCGGCCTGTACGGGCCGGAGCGCTGGCTCACGATCTACGCCGAGCACGCGCACAAGCACGCCGGCCAGATCACGCACCTGCGCGAGGCGCTGGCGGCGAAGGCGAGCGGTCGCAAGCGACCGCTGCCGTGACCGCCACGCGAAGTCGGGGACACGGGTGCCGGGGGGCCCGGTCTACGCCTCCCGCACGCACCGCGTGCCGCTCACGACACGCAGCCGGGTGTGTGTGACCCGGACCGAAGGCACGGGCACGGCGACCCATCCGCGCGCGTGGTCTTGCGCGCGCGCCACCTCCCACGTGGTGCCGGAGTGGACGAAGCGCATGCCGACGAACGGCACGCACGGACAACAGATCACGGCCACGCTGGCCGCGTCGCCCCGGTCGAGGATCATCGGAACGGCCGCCTCATCTCGCTCACGATGGATGAACCGCATCTCCGGGCCCGCTGGCGCCATATCACCCCCCATGGGCCGGCCGCCGTTCGGCGCCGTGTCGAACCGCCGGCCGTCACCTGATTAGACGTAATCTCCGGCTCTTTTGTTCATAGCCGAGAGCACCGCGGCGCGCCCCCAGGTGCGCTCCGTCACATCCTCCCTCGGCATCGCGAGGGGACCCGCGCAGGACGGCGGCGGCGCCGGTGCCTCTGTAGCGCCGCAGGCCCGATTGCCTGAACCCCGCTCCATCCTGCCCCTTGGCCCCTGACCATGGCCCCTGCTCGCCAGGGCGCGAACCTCGGGTCCCGGCCCTCGCCGGCTCCGGTACCCGCCCAACCCGCGGGAATAGCGCCGCCCGCGGGACGATTTTCCGGATATGCCTCCAGATCGCTGCAACCCCGCGACGTACGAGCCTCATCAGAGTTGTGGGACGGGTCTCATGACCCAAGTAAGGAGGACCATATGAAGAGTCACGTCTCCGCTGCGGCAGTCGCGTGCGCCGCAGCGTTCGCTCTGGCCGGCAGCCTCGCGTGGGCGGCCGGCCCGGTGGCGGTGGACATCCCCTTCCAGTTCGCCGTGGCCAACCGGGAGCTGCCGGCCGGCCACTACGAGCTCGAGCCGTCGGGCGCCGGACCGAGCAAGCTGGTGGTCAAGAGCGCGGACGGCGGGGTGGCGATCGCGCCTGTGATCGAGCGCCTGGCCGACACCGGCGGCAAGGAGCCCACGACCGTGTTCGACGAGAAGAACGGCAAGTACTTCCTCTCCGAGGTCCACATACCGGGGCAAGACGGCTTGCTGGTGGGGATCGTCAAGGGAGAACAGGCGCACAAGGTCGTCATCGGCACCGAGAAGTAGCCGGACGCTCATCTCGCGTCCCACGGGCCGCCCGCCGGGGCGGCCCTTCGTTCGCCGTCGTGGCGCGGGTGCCCCGGGATCGCGCTTACAGCCGCACCTCGGCGTACCACCCGTTGTCGACGATTGTGGTCCCGTAAGGCGCCGACAGCTCCTTCAACTCCTGGATGATCTCGGCGGCCCGCTTCGTGCCGGCCAGACGGGGCACGCCGTAGAGCGGACCCTCGTCGTCGATCGTCACGGGGATGAGCTGGATGCGGCGCAGCTTCTCCCCGTTGACGGTCATGCGGACGAGAACGCCCTCGAACGTCTGCCTGGTGTCGCGGCGGTCCCACACCGACACGTTGGTCGGCCGGGCGATCTCGCCGTCGCGCTGGTGGATGAGGTCGACCGGGATCTTGTCCGGGGTGCGGTACTGGTAGATGAAGTCGGAGAGGCTGTAGAAGATCGGCTTCCCCTTGTAGATCTCGATCCCCCGCAGGACGTGCGGCCCGGTGCCGATGACGATATCCGCGCCCGCCTCCACCGCCTTGCGGTACATGATCTGGTCGTTGGGCGGGGTGTGGTCCTGGATCCCGTAGGCGCGGTGGTGGCTGACGTCGTGGTTGTGCAGGGCGACGAAGACGATGTCGTTGTGCCGCTTCGCCAGGACGACGTCGTCCTCCATCGCCTCGATGTCGCTCGCGACCGGCCCCTCGACCTCGCTTACGGCGCCACCGTCGCCGGCGGTGAGGATCGTCGCCGGGTTGATCGTGGCGAGGCACGGCCCGGCGGGGTCGACGCAGCGGTACTTCGCGGTCCAGTAGCGCATGTAGGAGAGCAACGCGAACCGCGTCTTCCGGCTCTGCACGGTCGTTGTGCCGGGTTCGTGCGCGGCGTCGAGCGTGAGGCCGGCGCCCGCGTGCGTGATCTGCGCCAGGTCGAGGGCGCGCAGGGAGTCCCGCAAACCCTCGGGGCCGAAGTCGAGGGCGTGGTTGTTCGCCATGCTCACGAGGTTGATGCCGGTCGCGGCGACCTCCCACGCGAACTCGGGGTCCGCGCGGAAGTTGTAGAACGGCCGCTGCAGCTCGGGGTGGGAGTTCAGCGAGAACTCCAGGTTGCCGTACGCGATGTCGGCCTCCTGCATGAGGCGCAGGAGTTGGCGGTGGTACGGCTCGGGCAGCGTGCTGATCTGCTGGTTGAAAATCATGTCGCCGACGGCGGTGATGATGACGTCGCCGGGCTCCTCGCGGAGCAGGGCGGTGACACGGCCCGCCCAGTCGACGTTTTCGACCGGCTCGGGCGGGTGGACCCGCCGGTTGTAGACCGACATGCTCCGGTCGAACTCCAGCGCCGGCGCCGGCCGGGCCTGCGCCAGGGCGCTGCTGCCGGCGCACGACAGGCCGATCGCGGTCAGGATCGCGACGGCGAGGCGGTTGGCGAGGTGCGGCGTTCGAGCCTCCATGGTCATCCCTCCCGCGGGGAAGCAAGGGGCGGCCTCGCGGCCGCCCCCGGGCAAGGTGAAAGCGAGCGCGTCAGAACTCCACACGAACGCCGAGACGGAACTGGCGCGGGGCCTCGATCGTGTACGGGGTCCCGTAGTCACTTCTCGACGACCAGGTGTTGCGCTTCGCGTTGTAGCTCCCCCAACGGTTGTACGTGTCGAGCATCGTGCCGTTGTTCAGCACGTTGAAGACCTCGCCGGAGACCGTCAACTTGAGCGTCTTGGACAGGCTCGGGTGCCAGGCCAGGCGCATGTTGAGCAGGTGGCGCGATGGGAACTGCTCGGTGCCGCGCGGCACCAGGAAGATGTTGCGCCCGGTGACGTTGTTGTAGCCGAGGCCGCTCGTCACGCGGACGTACGGGGTCCAGTACATCCCTGAGAGGTAGTTGAACTGGCCGCTGAGCTGCAGGTCCAGCGGCAGGTCGACGGCGGCGTTGAGCTTGAAGTCCCACTTGTTGTAGGAGAGGTCGATGCGGCCGTCGCTGTTGGTGAGGCCGTTGCGAT
>JAKAFI010000305.1 GCA_021818005.1 Acidobacteriota bacterium
CCGGAGCGCTCAAGCGCGAGGCGCCCGAGGTGGCCGCGCGCATCGCCAAGGTGCCCGGCGTGGTGGACGTCTTCGATGGCCTCATCTACGCCGGCTCGACGCTGACGCTGCGCCTGCGCGAGACCGACGCGCGCCGCTTCGGGCTCACGGCCCAGGACGTCGCGACCGCGGTCAACACCGCGATGCTGGGCGAGACCCCCTCGACCGTGCTGCAGGGCGATCGCGTGCTCGCCGTGCGCGTTCGCGTCGACTCGGCGCGCGTCGCCCGCATCGGCACCCTCGCCGACCTGCCGCTGCGCACCCCCGACGGCTCCGTGGTCCGGCTCTCGCAGGTCGCCGACATCGTCGAGGAAGCGGGCCAGCTCGAGTTGCACCGCGACGACCTGCGCCAGGACGTCGCCGTGACTGCACGGCTGGAGGGGCGCGACCTCGGCAGCGCGATGGCCGAGATCCAGCGGGTGCTCGCCGCCGATCCCACGCTCCCCGCCGGCATGGTCGAGTACGGCGGGCTGTTCAAGCAACAGCAGGAGTCGTTCCGCAACCTGCTCGGCGTGCTCGGCATGGCGATCGTCCTGGTGTTCACCGTGCTGCTGCTCGAGTTCCGCTCGTTCCGCGAACCGACCTCGATCGTGTTCGGCGCCGTTCTCGCGCTGTTCGGCACCGTGCTCGCCCTGTGGGTGACCGGCACCTCGCTCAACGTCGTCTCGTTCCTCGGCGCGATCATCGGCGTCGGCATCGTCGCGAAGAACGGCATCCTCATGCTCGACTTCGTCGACCGGTTGCGCGGCGACGGGTACTCGCTGGTCGAGGCGCTGGTGCGATCGGGCAAACGCCGTCTCCGTCCCGTGCTGATGACGTCGCTCGCCGCCGCGCTCGGGATGCTGCCGCTCGCCTACGGCGTCGGCTCCGGCGCCGACATGCTGCGCCCGCTCGCCATCGCGGTCATCGGCGCGCTGTGCATCTCGGTCCTCCTGTCGCTGGTGGCGACCCCGACGGTGTACCTGCTCCTGGCGCCGCGAGGCTCCGGCGAGCCCACCGAGGGTTAGCGACGACCGGTCGTCACCTCGCGACATGGTCTCATTGGCACCGATGATGCATGAGCTCCCGGCGGGCGGCGGCGCCGCCGCCCTGAGCCGCTCCGGCGCTCGCGGCCGGCACGGCGGGAGGTGATCATGAGCATCAACTTCATGCGTGGCACCGGGCTCGTCGCGGTTTCGCTCGCGGCGCTCGCGGCCCCGGCCGCTGCGGCCCCGTGGCCGGGCGCCACTGAACCGGGCGCGACCACTGTCATCTATCGGGGACCGAAGATCCAGGTGGCGGTCAACGACCGCTACGACCGTTACCACCCGGGCGGAAAGTGGCTCCTGCTCGACACCGAGATGGCCACGGTCGGAGGGACGATCAGCATCCCGAGGAGCGCGGTCGCGGTGCGGACCCCCGCGGGCGAGGTCGTTCCCCTGGCCAGCCAGCGCCAGTTCGAGGCCGGCTACCCACAGCTCACCTCGGCGATCATCCTGGCGGACTTCCACCGCGCCAAACTCGACTACTTCCTCCCCGAGCGGCCGCGCGCCATGGATCTGTTCCGCCTGCACGGGGTGGGATGGGTGCTGCCGTCGATCGTCCTGGACCCGTTCCACAACTCCTATGGCCGTCTTTACTTCCATCTCCCGAACGGGGTGCAACGGGGCCGCTACGAGCTGCTCATCGGCTTGCCGAAGAGCGAGGTCGCCGTTCCGTTCTACGTCTGAGCGCCGGCGCGCGCGGCGGGCGAGCCGGGGGCGCGCTTGCGGACGTCGAGCGACGACTGACGGTCCGCCCGGCTCCGGGGTCCGCGGGCCGGGCGGACGTCGTCCCCCACTGGAGGTTCTCGTCGCCTGCTGCGGCCACCACCGCTGGCGGCGTTGAGGAGGATGTTGACGTAGGTCAGGCGGACCTCCACAGACCCGGCGCACAGGGGACAGCCGTTCTCGGTCCACCCGTGGTGACGGCGCCGCCCTGCGGCCGCCGCCCGCCGCGCGCTCCCCAGAACGTGGTCTCCCGCAACTTGACAACCCCCCTCACCGAAGTAGCATCGACCCAGATCAGAAAGGGAATTGCACCCCCTGCCGCGTCCCAGGATGTCCGGGCTCAGGAATGAGGAGGCACGATGCTCAGGTCCGTGGTTCTCGGAATCGCTCTCACGCTCGCGGTTGGCCTGCTCGGCGCGTACGTTCTCGTCGAAAGCGGCTACATCCCGGCGAACGCCGATGCCGAGCCCAGTCGGCTGGAAACCTGGATGGCGCACACCTCGTTGCGGGCGACGCTGAAGCGCGAGGCGCCGAAGGGCCCGAACCCGGTGGCGCCGAGCGAGGAGAACCTGCTCGCAGGCGTGCGCCTGTTCGCGCAGGACTGCGCCTTCTGCCACGGCGACGCCAGGGGTGCGGCGGCGACGCCGCCGATCGCCAAGGGCTTCTACCAGAGGCCGCCGCAACTGGCCACCGACGGCGTCGAGGACGATCCGGAAGGCTATTCCTTCTGGAAGATCGAGCACGGCATCCGGCTGACGGGGATGCCGTCGTTCAGATACGCTCTCAGCGACCGGCAGATCTGGACGCTCGCGCTCTTCCTCAAGCACATGGACAAGCTGCCGCCGGCCGTGCAGCAGGCGTGGCAGCAGGTGCGGAGCTGGCCGCCCGCGCCCGTGCCCGCGAGCCAGGCAAACCAGAACTGATGTCCACTCACCAGGCCTGCGTCGAGCCAGGTCGGCAGAGAACTTCTCGTCGATTGTTCATCGCCCTGGTCGTGCCGCCCGACCGAGCTCGCTCGCGGCCTGCAGCCCGTGCCGCGAGCCGGCGACCGCAGAGGACCGCTTGAGGCGCGCCCTCATCCGTAAGACGGGCGTCCTCGTCCTGGGGCTCCTGCCGGCGGCGGTCGTCGCCGCCGCCTGGCTCGTCCTGCGCCGGGACGATCTGTCGGCAGGGCGCGAGCACGTCATCGGGGCCGTCGCGGACCTGGCGGCGCTCCTCGGCCTGGCCGGGTTCGTGGTGCTGGTCACGCTGGGGACCAGGCTAGCCTGGGTCGAGCGCACGTTCGGGCTCGACCGGATGTCGCGCCTCCACCGGCGGCTGGCGCCCTGGGTCGTGGGGCTCTTCATCCTCCACGGCGTCGGAAGGACGGTCCGCTTTTCCCTGGGGCACGGCCGCTCGTGGACGTGGTCGTACCTGTTCTACCTCGGCACCGGGGACCCGGGGCTCCTGGTCGGGCACGTGGCCCTCTACCTCGTGCTGATCGCCGCGGGCGTGGCCCTCCTGCGCGGGAAACGGCTGCCGTTTCGGGTCTGGAAGCCCGGCCATCTGCTCGTCTACCCGGCCGTCCTGCTGGGTTTCGTCCACGCGGCCGTGAAAGGCTGGGACGACCTGCGGCTGTTCCCGAACGACACCGTGTACGTGGCCCTCGCGGCCTCGGCGCTGGCCCTGTTCGGCGTCCGTGCGGTCGACCGCATGACGCGGGACCGCCGCGGCACGTGGATCCTGGAACGCGTGGTCGTGGAAACCCATGACACCACGTCGCTCGTCCTCGCCCGGGACGGCGATCCGGGGCCGTTCCGGTCCCGGCGGGCCGGCCAGTTCGCGGTCATCCGCGCGCGGAGCGGCCGCGGCTGGAGCGAGCCGCATCCTTTCACGATCTCGTGCGAGCCGGCGGCGAAGCTCCTTCGCTTCACGATCAAGGCCGTCGGCGCCTTTTCCGCGGGCGTCCGCGC
>JAKAFI010000031.1 GCA_021818005.1 Acidobacteriota bacterium
CCCACCAGCGGCGCCGTCACCTCGAACGCCCGGCCCTCCCAGCGCAGCGTCGCGGTCAGCCGGCCGTCCGCGTGGCCCCAGCGGGTGCACGCCAGCGCCGCGGCGTCGTCGAGCCCGTACCAGACGGCGCGCGGGTGGCCGCCGGCCACCGCCCGGGCCCCCTCGTCGCCGGCGTTGGCTACGACCGCGCCGCCGTCGCCGACCAGTGCCGTTCCGGCACGAAACGCTGCCAGGATGGCATCGAGATCGGGGTAGATGTCGCCATGGTCGAACTCGACGTTGCCGACGACGAAGAGGTGCGGCGCGTAGTGGAGGAACTTCGGCCCGCGGTCGAAGAACGCGGTGTTGTACTCGTCCCCCTCAACGACGGTCCAGCCGCCGCGCCCGAGGCGCCACGGCCGGCCGCCGACCGGGACCCCGCCGATCAGGGCCGTGGGGTCGAGCCCGACCGCGGTGAGGACGTGGGCGACCAGCGCCGTGGTCGTGGTCTTGCCGTGCGTCCCCGCCACCACGACCGCGCTCGCCGGGCGGCAGAAGCGCGCGCCGAACGCCTCCGCCTGCGAGGTGTACGGCAGGCCGCGGGCGAGCACGGCCTCGACCTCGACGTTGCTACGCGGGATCGCGTTGCCGATCACGACCTCGTCGAGGTCGGCTGGGATCCCCGCCGGGTCGAAGCCGACGCGCACCGGGATCCCGAGTTCGGCCAGGAGCTCCGACATCGGCGGGTAGAGCGCCACGTCGACGCCGGAGACGCGCTCGCCCGCCTCGTGCAGGAGGCCGGCGAGCGCGGCCGTGGCCGTGCCCCCGATCGGCAGCAGGTAGTAGTGGCAAGGTTTCTGCATGTCGTCTGGCGCGCTCCGCCGCGGCGGTGTACGATACCACCTCCGGCGGACCCGGAATCAGTCGCAGACGGAAGGAGAACAACCGATGAACCGTACGATCCTGAGCTCGCTCGCAGCGGTGGTGGTCGCGACGGCGGCGTTCGCCCAACCGCAGGCCGCCCCGGCCAGCAAACCGGCCGACACGACCGCGACCAAAGCGGCCGAGACGCCCAAACCGGTGATCGACATCATCAACAAGATCCAGGACTTCGGCACCGTCGCCAAGGGCCAGATGATCAAGGCCACGTTCCAGGTGAAGAACACGGGCGACGCGCCGCTGGAGATCAACCAGGTGCGCCCGACCTGCGGCTGCACCGTGGCGAACTTCACCCGAACGATCGCCCCGGGAGGCACCGGCACGGTCAACGCCGACGTCGACACGACCGCGTTCACGGGACCGATCACCAAGGCGGTCCTCGTGTTCTCCAACGACCCGGCAACCCCACAGGTCAACCTGGTGATCAAGGCCGACGTGCGGGCGTTCGTCGAGGTGCTGCCGCGGCCGCTCCTGATCTTCACCAACGTGCTCCAAGGTGAGCCGGCGACACAAAAGGTGGTGCTGGCCTCAGCCGACGGCTCCGATTTCAAGATCGAGAGCGCCGCCGCTACCAGCGGCCCCTACCAGCTCTCGTACCGCCAGCTCGAGGGGAAGGAGCGGATCCCCGACCGCAAGGGCTCGCAGTGGGAGCTGACCGTGACCGTGCCGGCGAACGCGCCGGAAGGGATGCTCAACCAGAAGATCATGGTCAAGACGACCTCGCCGAAGGCCCCCGAGGTCACGATCAACGTGACCGGGGCGGTACGCCCGGTGGTGCAGGTGATCCCCGGCGTGGTCGACTTCGGCACCGTCGCGGGCGACGCCTTGATCGGCCACAACGTGCTGGTCATCAACAACCGCCAGGGCTCCGAGCTGCAGCTCTCCGACGCCAAGGTGGACAACCCGAACTTCACCACCGAGGTGATCCCGCTCCAGGCCGGGCAGCGCTACCAGGTGGCGGTGAGCATGAACGCCGGCACCCCGAAGGGGGCGCAAAAGGGAACGCTGACGATCGCGACCAACGATCCGCTGCGCAAGACGATCTCGATCCCGGTCACCGCGACCGTGCAGTAGCCTGCCGCAGCATCCGCACTCTCGACGGCGCGCCCGGTTGATCCGGCGCGCCGTTGTTCTGTCCGGTCGCCCACGTGGCGGCTTGCGTTCGCGGCCGCCGCGCGCTAGCTTGCCGGCGTCTTTCATCGGGGCGGTGTCGAGGGAAGCCGGTGCGAATCCGGCGCGGCCCCCGCCACTGTGACCGGGGACGGACCGTCCAGCGGTGCCACTGGGCGTTCGGGTCGTTTGCGGCCCGGCGCCTGGGAAGGCGGGCGGTTCCGGTAGATCCGGGAGCCAGGAGACCTGCCGCCCCGCAGAGGAACGGGAGGTTCCATGCCTCATCCGGTCGTCCGACTGCTCGCCGCCGCCATCGCCGTGTCCGGCGCCGCCCTCGCGCAGCAACCCCCGCCGGTGTTCCACGACCAGGTCGTGGTGACCGCAACCGGCGACGAGCAACCGCTCGCCGACGTGGCCGCCGCCTGCACCATCATCTCCGCCGATCAGATGCGCTCGCTCGGGATCACGTCGCTCGCCGACGCGCTGAGTTGGGCGCCCGGCGTCGTGGTGCTCCGCTCCGGCGGTGAGGGTGGGGTTACCTCGCTGTTCACTCGCGGCACCTCCTCGACCCAGACGCTCGTGATGTGGGACGGGGTCCGCCTCAACTCCCCGTTCTTCGGCGGCTACGACTGGAGCCTGCCGCTGGCCGCCGGCACCGACCGCGTCGAGATCGTACGCGGCCCGTTCTCCGCCCTGTACGGCGGCGACGCGATCGGGGGCGTGGTCCAGATCATCCCGGCTCGCGCCGCCGGCGACGCGGCCTCGGCCGTCATTGAGGGCGGTGGCGGCTCCTGGCGGCGTGCCGACGTGCGGGCGAGCGCGGTCGCCGGCCGCTGGTCGATGGTCTTCGTCGCGGCGAGCCGCGACGGCAGCGGCCCCCTGGTCAACGACGACTTCTCCTCGCGGACCGGGCTGGCGAGTGTGACCGCGACGCTCGAGGGCGGCAGCCGGATCGGGCTGCTGCTGCACCGCACCACGGAGTTCACCGAGATCCCGTTCTCGGGCGCGCTTGCCACCCCGCACCGCTCGACCTCGGCGGCCGAGACCGTCGCAGCGCTGCCGCTCCACTTGCGCCTGAGCGCGGGGGGCGAGCTGGAGGTGACGCTCTCCCGGGTGGAGCGCGACCTGCGCTACCGGGACCCCGACGATCCCTCCGGCTTCGTGCGCTCCGACACGGTGGCCGATTCCGACGGCGCGCGCGCGGTCCTGCACGAGCGCCTGGGCGATCACCTCCTCGTCGCCGGCGGCGAGTGGCGGGGCGACCGCGTCAGCGACGGCTCCAACTTCGGCGTCAACCTCGCGGGCCGGCGCCAGACGACCCGGGCGTTGTTCGTGCAGGACAGCTGGACGGCCGGCGGGGCGCTCGCCGTGGTCGCCGGGGTGCGCTGGGACGGCGCCTCGCCGTGGGGGAGCGAGCTCTCGCCTCGGGCGAGCGTGCGTTGGGAGCGGGGCGGCGCGCGCGCTTGGGTGTCGTACGGCGAGGCGTTCCGCGCCCCCGGCCTGGGCGAGCTCTACTACCCCTACTCCGGCAACCCGCACCTCGCCCCCGAGCGTTCGCGCTCGGCGGAGGCCGGCGCGTCCGCGGCGCTCGGCGGCGGGCGCTCGGTCCTCCAGTTGGTGGCGTTCGCGAACCGGCAGCGCGACCTCATCGATTTCGACTTCGCCTCGTTCCGCTACGTCAACGTCGCCCGCGCCCGCGAGGACGGGGGCGAGGCGTCGTGGATCGCGATGCTCGGGGCGCGCGGGCGGCTCACCACGGCGCTCACCTGGCTCGACGCTCGCGACGGGAGCGGCGCGCCGCTGTTGCGCCGGCCGGCGTGGTCGGGATCGCTCACGGCCGCCGGGCCGCTCGCCTCCGGCGTCGAGGGCGCGGCCTCCGTCGTTTGGGTGGGACGGCGCACGGACCTCGACCCGGTGACGTTTGCCCGCGTGGCGCAGGCCGGGTTCGTGACCGCGGACCTCGCCGTGACCGTGCCGCTGCGGCCGGGGCTCGCGGCGCGGGCGCGGGTCGAGAACGCCGCCGACCGCAGCTACGAGGAGGTTCGCGGCTACCCCGCGCCGGGCCGGCGCCTCATCATCGGCCTCGAGGCCTCACTGCGTTGAAGCCGAGCAAGGGGGGCCCGCCGCCGCGCAACCGATGAACCGGCATGCGGCCGTGGGATAATGACGCGTCTACTCGACCGGCAGAGGCGTGACGTTGCGAGGTTGACGGAATCTCATTCTTGGAGGTGTCCATGTCAGTGCGTACTCAACTCGCTGCTCTTGCAGTCGTCGCTGGGATCACCCTTGCGGGCAGCGGACGCGCCGTGGTCGCGGCGGGGGAGCCGGCCGCGGGGGGAGGGCCGTCGTTCGGAGGCAGCCTCCTCGAGATGACGCCCGACACCCTGGCCCGCTTCGGCAAGGCCCTCGCGTCCGAGGAGGGTGCCCGCGGGCAGCTGGTCGCCGCCGCGGATGCCGCCGAGGCCACTCAGAAGCAGCGGGAGCAGCAGTTCGCAGAGTGCCAGATGCGGCTCATCATGAGCCCCGAATACCAGAACGTGATGCAGGAGATGAGCGAGGTGATGAAGAACGCCAAGCCCTCCGCGAGCTGGCAGCAGGCGATGCAGGAGGTCACCGCAAAGCAGGAGGCGCTGCAGGAGAAGGCGTGCGGGCCGGATCCGTCGCACGACTCGACGGCCGCGGACACCGCCTCCCGGCTGCGTGAGGCCGAGGCCAAGGCGGCCAAGGAGAACGGCTTCACACCGCGCCAGTACGCCGTGCTCAAGGAGCGGATCTCGCCGCTGTGCTTGGCCGATCCGGCCCCGCCGGGCGTGGGGGTCGTGAAGGTCCCCGCGTCGGCGGGCAACTTCTACGTCTACACCGCGGCGGAAGTGGCGGCGCTGCGGCCGCGCTGCCCGGCGTTCACGAAGCTGCTCTATCCGGCCGCGCGCTGAGCCCAGGTGCGCTTGCCGCGGATCCCGTTGGCCGTCGTCGCGCTCGGCACCACGGCCATCGCCCTCGGCGCGGGCGGCGGCCTGCCGGACTCCGAGCTGCAGGTCCTGCACGGCGGTGCGTGGGTGGCGTGGTGGCGGTCCTCCTCTGCTCCGGCGTCGTGGCGCGCGGCGGACCCTCGGCTCGCGGGCGCGGTCGTCTGGCGACCGGCGGCGGCGGGGATGGAGCGCGGCGAGCTCCATCTCGCCGGAAACGGGGAGGCGTGGCGCCTGCGCGTGGTCCTCGTCGCCCTCGACCCATCGCAGCTGCGCTTCGAGCTGGTGCGGGCGAGCCGCGACGCTGGCACGCTGCCCGCCTGGTCGCTCGCCGACCGCCCCGCCGACTCCGTGCTCGCCGTCAACGCCGGGCAGTTCACCGGCGGCTTCCCGTGGGGCTGGCTGGTCCGCGGCGGGCGCGTCGAGCAACCGCCGGGGTCCGGCCGGCTCGCGATGGCGGTTTGTGTCGATGCCGACGGGCGGGTCGCCCTCCTCCCCGCCGCGGCGATTCCGACATCGGGCGAGCCCACACCGGATCTGGCGTTCGAATCGTACCCCGCCCTGCTCGAAGGCGATGGGGTGGTGCCCGGGCCGTTGCGCGAGGCCGGCCTCGGCGTGGACCTCGGCCATCGCGATATCCGGCTCGCCGTCGGCGAGCTGCGTGACGGCCGCATCCTCATCGCGCTGACCCGCTTCGACGCGGCCGGAGTGGCGCTCGGTTCGCTTCCGTTCGGTCCCACGCTGCCGGAGATGGCGGCGATCGTCGGGGCGCTTGGCTGCCGCCGCGCGGTCGCGCTCGACGGCGGCATCTCCGCCCAGCTCGCCGTGCGCGACGCGGACGGCGCCTGGCTCACCTGGCGTGGCTGGCGGCCGGTGCCGCTCGCCCTGGTGGCGTTCCCGCGCCAGCGCTGAGGTGCGGTGCGACCGGCCGGCGCTGCGGGTTGAGGTGCCAGATCGCGCCGTTGAGCAGGAGCTGAAGGACGAACAAGGCCAGCGAACGGCGGCCACCGCGGCGGCGATGGCGACGATGGACGCCGCCGGTGCCCTCATCGCCACGCTCGTAGCACCGTGCCTTCTTCAGGACCGGCGCCGCGGTGGCGGCGTTGTCGCGGCCACCCGTTGACCCGAATGCGATGCTTTGCTAACGTCAACCGCCGTTGCTGGCGGGCGTACCGACTCTCCTAGCTTTGGCAACAGGCGGGAGGACAGCGTGCTTGCGCTGCCAAACTACTCTCTGCTCCTCATCATGGCCTGCTTCTGGCTGGTCTATCTGTTGGTTTCGACGCAGCTGGTGAAGCCTCTCGGCCGTCTCCTCGAGGAACGCGAGGGACGGATCGCGGCGGCGCGCTCGGCCAACGAGAAGGCCCGGGCCGAGCTGGCCGAGGCGATGGCGCGCTGCGACCGCGACGTCGCCGGCGCGGCGGCGGAGGCGCAGCGCGAGCGCGCCGCGCGCCGCGCGGAAGGCGAGGCGGCCCGCCGCGCGCGTCTCGAGCAGGCCCGGACGCAAGCCCAGGCCCGCCTGGCCAGCCTCGGCGCCGAGCTCGACGACGCCGCGCGCTCGGCGCGCGCGGTGCTGCGCGGGCGCGGGACCGAGCTGGCGCGCGAGCTGGCGAACCGCCTCGCGGGCCGGAGCGTCGCGTGATCCGGCGCGCGCTGCTGGCGCTCGTCGTCTCGCTCGCTGCGCTCCCGGCGTGGGCCGCCGAGGAGGGCGGCGCCGGGTTCCTCGGGCTGCCGACGCTGTTCTGGAAGCTGGCCAACTTCGCCTTCTTTTTCGGGCTCCTTTACTTCCTTCTCGCTCGGCCGGCGGCGCAGTTCTTCCGCTCGCGGCGGGAGCAGGTCGCCGAGCGGCTCGCCGAGGCGGAGCGCGCGCAGCGCGAGGCCGAGCAGCTGCGCGCCGAGATGGCGCAGCGGGTGGCCGCGCTCTCCGGCGAGATCGAGGCACTGCGCGAGCGTCTGCACCGCGACGGCGAGCGGGAGCGCGAGGCGCTCGAGCGCCAGGGCGAGGCCGAGGCGGCCCGCTTCGTGTCCCAGATCGAGCAGGAGGCGGCGCGGCGCGTGGCCGACGCGCGCCGCCAGCTCGCGGCCGAGGCTGCCGCGGTAGCCGCCGACCTCGCCGTTGAGCTGCTGCAGCGCGGCCTCACCGCCGCGGACCGCGAGAGGATCTTCAAGGACACGCTCGCCCGCCTCGACGAGCACGCGGCGGGAGGCGTGCGATGAGCCGGCGGGTGGCGCGGCCGTACGCGGTGGCGTTGTACGAGGTCACGCGCCGGGAGGGAATCCCGGCGCTGCGCGAGATCGAGCGGCAGCTCGCGACGGTGGCCGAGCTGTTCGCGCGCGAGCCGGCGCTGGTGCGCGTCTTCGAGGTCCCGGGGGTGACGCCGGCCACCAAGCGGGATCTGGTCGCGACGATCGCTCGCACCCTGGGCGTGCGGCCCGAGACCCATCGGATGCTGGTCGCCCTCGAGGCGCACCTCCGGCTGCGCTTCTTGCCGGACGTCGTGCAGATGTTCCGCGAGCTGGTGGATCGCGCCGACGGCGTCGTGCGCGCCCGCGCCGAGCTGCCGGTCGCGCCCGAGCCTGCGGAACTCGCGGCGCTGCAGCAGGCGCTCGCGCGGCTTTTCGCGGCGCGGATCGAGCTCGAGGTGCAGGTGCACCCCGAGCTGCTCGCCGGGTTCGTGGTGCGGGTCGGGAGCCAGGTGTTCGACGGTTCGCTGGTCGCGCAGCTGCGCCGCTTCGCGGCGGCGGCGGCGCAATAGGGGGTTGGGCATGCAGATCAAGGTGGACGAGATCACGGACATCCTGCGACGGCAGATCCAGGGGCTGGACACCTCCGTCGAGATGGCCGAGGTCGGGACGGTGGTGTCGGTCGGCGACGGGATCGCCCGGGTGTTCGGCCTCGACCGGGTCATGGCGGGCGAGATGGTGGCGTTTCCGCACGACGTCTACGGCCTCGCTCTGAACCTCGAGGAGGACGGCGTCGGGTGCGTGCTCATGGGCGAGTCGGAGGCGATCCGCGAGGGCGACGAGGTGCGGCGCACCGGCCGCATCCTTCAGGTCCCCGTCGGCCCGGCCCTCGTCGGCCGCGTCGTCAACGCGCTCGGCCAGCCGATCGACGGCAAGGGCCCGATCGCGGCGGCCGACAGCTACCCGATCGAGCGCATCGCGCCCGGGGTGGTGCGGCGGCAACCGGTGAAGGAGCCGATGCAGACCGGCATCAAGGCGATCGACTCGATGATCCCGATCGGGCGGGGACAGCGCGAGCTGATCATCTCCGACCGCCAGACCGGCAAGACCGCGATCATCACCGACACGATCATCAACCAGAAGGGGAACGGGACGATCTGCATCTACGTCGCGATCGGGCAGAAGCGCTCGACCGTGGCGCAGGTCGTCAAGACGCTCGAGGACTACGGCGCGATGGAGCACACGATCGTGGTCGCCGCCACCGCCTCGGAGCCCGCCCCGCTGCAGTACCTGGCGCCGTACGCCGGCTGCGCGATGGGGGAGTACTACCTGTACAACGGCGGCGCCGCGGTCGTGTTCTACGACGACCTCTCCAAGCACGCCGCGGCGTACCGCGAGATCTCGCTGCTGCTGCGCCGGCCGCCGGGCCGCGAAGCGTACCCCGGCGACGTCTTCTACCTGCACTCGCGCCTGCTGGAACGCGCCGCGAAGATGCGCGAGGACCTCGGCGGCGGCTCGCTCACCGCGATCCCGGTGATCGAGACGCAGGCCGGCGATGTGTCGGGGTACATCCCCACCAACGTCATCTCGATCACCGACGGCCAGATCTTCCTCGAGTCGGGCCTCTTCTTCTCCGGCGTTCGCCCCGCCGTCAACGTCGGCATCTCGGTGTCGCGCGTCGGCGGCAACGCCCAGATCAAGGCGATGAAGAAGGTCGCGGGCACGCTGCGCATCGACTTGGCGCAGTACCGCGAGCTCGCCGCGTTCGCCCAGTTCGGCTCCGACCTCGACAAGGCAACGCAGCGGCAGCTGGCGCGCGGCGAGCGCCTGGTCGAGATCCTCAAGCAGGGGCAGTACACGCCGATGCCGGTCGACCTGCAGGTGGCCTCCGTGTTCGCCGGCACGCAGGGGTTCCTCGACACGCTCAAGGTCGAGTCGGTGCTGGCGTTCGAGCGCTATCTGCACGAGCACCTGCGCACCAACGCCGGCGCCACGCTCGCGGCGATCACCTCGACCGGCAAGCTCGAGGGGGCGACCGAGGCCGAGCTCAAGGCCGGCTGCCAGGCGGCGCTCGCCGCGTTCCTGCGCGAGCACCCGGAGGCGGCGGTTGCCTAGCCAGCAAGACCTTCGGCGGCGCATCCGTTCGGTGCGTTCGACGCAGCAGCTGACGCGGGCGATGAAGATGGTCTACGCCGCCAAGCTGCGGCGCTCGCAGGCGGCCGTGCTGGAAGCGCGGCCGTACGCGGCCGCCCTCGACGGGATCCTGCGCTCGCTCGCCGGCCAGGCGGGCCGCGCCCGCCACCCGTTGCTGGTCGAGCGGCCGGAGCGGGTTGTGACGCTGGTGGTGGTCGCGGGCGACAAGGGCCTTTGCGGCGCGTTCAACAGCAACGTGCTGCGTGAAGCCGAGGCGGTGCGCGCCGGCGAGCGCTGGGAGAAGGTCGAGCTGGTGCTCGTCGGCCGGCGGGCGATCGACTTCTACCGCAGGCGCGCCGTCACCCCCGTCGCGGTATTTCCCGAACTGATGAAGGGGGTCACGGTCGCGGGCAGTCACGAGGTGGCGCAGCTGCTCTCCGGACGTTTCGCGCACGGGGAGACCGACGCGGTGTACTTGGTCTACAACCGCTTCCGCTCGATCCTGCGGCAGGAGGTGACGCTCGAGCGCCTGCTCCCGGTGGAACGGGCGGCGCAGACATCCGCGGTCGGCGTCACGCCGCTTCTGGAGCCCAGCCCGCAGGCGTTGCTCGGCGCGATACTCCCCCGCTACGTGGAGTTTCAGGTCCTGCGCTCGCTCCTCGACTCGCAGGCCGCGGAGCACGCGGCGCGCATGACGGCGATGGACTCGGCGTCGAAGAACGCCGCGGAGATGATCGACCGGCTCACCCTGACGTACAACCGGGCGCGCCAGGCGTCGATCACCAAGGAACTCATCGAGATCGTATCCGGCGCGCAGGCGCTGGCCGAGAGGTAGGGCACGACATGGCGGCGAATCCGCAAGGGATCGAAGGAAAGGTCGTTCAGATCATCGGGCCGGCGGTGGACGTGGAGTTCCCGGAGGGCCACCTGCCGACGATCCACAACGCCGTCGAGGTGCACGACAGCAGCGAGATGGGCAAGCTCGACATCGTTCTCGAGGTCGCCCAGCACCTCGGCGAGAACCGGGTGCGCTGCATCGCGATGGAGGCCACCGACGGGATGGTGCGCGGGATGAAGGCGCTCGACACCGGCGGTCCGATCACGGTGCCGGTCGGGCGCGAGACGCTCGGGCGCGTGCTCTCGGTGATCGGCCGGCCGGTCGACGAGAAGGGCCCGTGCGAGACCAAGCAACGTTGGCCGATCCACCGCGAAGCACCGTCGTTCGAGGACCAGTCCACCCGGGTCGAGATGTTCGAGACCGGGATCAAGGTCGTCGACCTCCTCGAGCCGTACACCAAGGGCGGCAAGACCGGCCTGTTCGGCGGCGCCGGCGTCGGCAAGACCGTCATCATCCAGGAGCTGATCAACAACGTCGCGATGCAGCACGGCGGTTTCTCGGTGTTCTCCGGGGTCGGCGAGCGCACCCGCGAGGGGAACGACCTCTGGCTCGAGATGCAGGAGTCGGGGGTGATCGACCCCAACGACTGGACGAAGTCGAAGGCGGCGCTGATCTACGGCCAGATGACCGAGCCGCCGGGGGCGCGCCTCCGGGTCGCGCTCTCGGGCCTCACGGTCGCCGAGTACTTCCGCGACGTCGAGGAACAGGACGTGCTCCTGTTCATCGACAACATCTTCCGCTTCACCCAGGCGGGCTCGGAGGTGTCGGCGCTGCTCGGCCGCATGCCCTCGGCGGTCGGCTACCAACCCAACCTCGCCACCGAGATGGGTGAGCTGCAGGAACGCATCACCTCGACCAAGCGCGGCTCGATCACCTCGGTGCAGGCGATCTACGTGCCCGCCGACGACCTCACCGACCCGGCGCCGGCGACCGCGTTCGCCCACCTCGATGCCACGTCCGTGCTCTCGCGCCAGATCGTGGACAAGGGGATCTACCCGGCGGTCGACCCGCTGGCCTCCACCTCGCGCATCCTCGACCCCAAGATCGTCGGCGAGGAGCACTACGCGGTCGCTCGCAGCGTCCAGAAGATCCTGCAGAAGTACAAGGACCTGCAGGACATCATCGCGATCCTCGGGATCGACGAGCTGTCCGAGGACGACAAGCTCGTGGTCGCGCGGGCGCGCCGCATCGAGCGCTTCCTCTCGCAGCCGTTCCACGTCGCGGAGCAGTTCACCGGCCTGAAGGGGCGCTACGTGCAGATCGCGGAGACGATTCGCGGCTTCCGCATGATCGCCGAGGGCGAGCTCGACGAGTTGCCCGAGCAGGCGTTCTACATGGTCGGCACCATCGATGAGGCGATCGAGAAGGGCGCCAAGCTCAGGAGCGAGGGCGGCTCGTGAGCGAGGGCCGGCTGCGCCTGCGGGTGATCACCCCGACGCGGGTGGTGGTCGAGGCCGGCGCCGACACCGTGACGCTTCCCGGCCCGCTCGGTGAGCTCGGCATCCTCCCGGGGCACGCGGCGCTGCTGACCACCCTGCGCGTCGGCGAGCTCGCCTACCGCTCCGGCGGGCGCGACCACGTGCTCGCGGTGCAGAACGGCTTCGCCGAGGTCGCTGACGACGTCGTCACCGTGCTCGCCGACCTCGCGGAGCTCCCCGCCGAGATCGACGTCGACGCGGCGAAGACCGATCAGGCGGCGGCCGAAGGGATGCTCAAGACCGCCGGGGGGAAGGCGCTCGACCGTCAGCTGGCCAAGCTCCAGCTCGCGACGGTTCGCCTCGCCGTCGCCGCCCGCCGGTGAACCGCGCCGCACGGCCGAGGAGTGTGCGGGCGACGGGCGCGTCCCGCCGGGCGGCGGGGATGTCGAGCCGAGATGAGTGAACGCGGCGACGTCGCGGTGCGGCTCGCCCCAAAGGGGCGGCTCGCAGCCGGCTTGCTGGCGCTGGTGGCGCTGACCGGTTGCATCAGCAGCGGCACGCGTACCGACTACAGCTACGACCCCAGCTACGGCGTCGCCAGCCAGCAGTTCCTCCGCTCGCTGGCGGCGCTCAAGAACGGGATGGTGCCCGGCAATGCGGTCACGCTCCTGCAGAACGGGGACGGTCTCTTCCCCGACCTGCTGCGGGCGATCGCCGGTGCGCGGGAGAGCATCAACGTCGAGATCTACATCTTCAACGACGGCGAGATCGGCCGCAGCATCGCGGACGCGCTCATCGAGCGGGCGCGGGCCGGCGTCGGTGTTCGCGTGTTGGTCGACGACTTCGGCGCACGTCTCGGCGGTCTCGCCGAAGAGATGCGGGCGGCCGGCGTCAACTTCCGCATCTACAAGCCGATCAGGATTTACTCGCTGGCCCACATCGGGCACCGCACCCACCGCAAGATCGTCACGATCGACGGTCGCGTCGGCTACTGCGGCGGTTTCGCCTTCGACGACCGCTGGCGCGGCGACGCCCGCAACCGGCACGAGTGGCGCGACCTCGCCGTGCGCGTCGAGGGCCCGGCCGTGCGTCAGCTGCAGCGCATCTTCATGGAGGACTGGGTCAACACGACCGGAGAGGTGCTCGGCGGCGACGCCCAGTTCCCCGCCCTCGAGCCGGCCGGCGACGTCCTCGTCCAGGTGATCTCGAGCTCGCGCAACGACCAGAGCTCGATGGCGAAGCTCATGTTGTACATGGCGATCCAGGCGGCGCGCAGCGACATCACGATCGAGAACGCGTACTTCGTGCCCGACGCCCAGATCCGCCGTGCCCTCGTCCGTGCCGCGCACCGTGGGGTCGAGGTGCGCATCGTCGTGCCGGGACCGAGCATCGACATCCCGGCGATCCGGCGCGCGTCGCAATTCCATTACGGCGAGCTGCTCGACGCCGGCGTCGCGATTTACGAGTACCAACCGACGATGCTGCACAGCAAGGTCATGGTCGTCGACGGGGTCTGGGCCACCGTCGGCTCGATCAACTTCGACACCCGCTCGATGCGTAAGAACGCCGAGGCGAACGTGATCGTCTACGACACCCACTTCGCCGCGCAACTGGACGGCGTGATCGACAACGACATCGCGCACTCCACCAAGCTCACCAAGCGGGCGTGGGCCAAGCGCGGCCTCTGGGTCCGCGTGCGCGATCTGTTCGCGTCGTTCTTCACCGAGATGTACTGACCGCCGCGCCCGCGCGCCGCGGCGGCCGTGGGGCACCCTTAGCGGCCGAGCAGTCCGTTCTTGAGCGCCTCGTTCGGCGGCTTCGGGCCGAGCCAGATCGAGAACAGCGCCGACGCGAACTCCGCCCCGGGGATGACCCCCATCGCCTGGCCCTTGATCTCGACCTTGGTGCCCTCGCCGGGGATGTAGGTCAGCACGGCCACGTCGTCCCTCTTCATGTCGGACCAGTAGCCGTCGAACGTCGCCATCGACCCCTGGAGCGCGGCGAGCGAGGGTCGGGCGTTGTTCTCGAACCCTTCCTTCCACGCCTCGAGCAGCTTGTCCTTGCTCACCTCCTTGTAGAGGAAGTGCATGACCAGCTGTTTCGGCTCGTCGGCGGCCAGGATCTTGGCGGGGTCGGTCTGCTTGGCCGGGAGGTAGAGCGCCGCCGCGTACACCTTGATCCCGATGAAGGCGATCTTCTTGACGCGAACGCCCATCCCGTTGAGGGTGAGGTTGGCCGTTCCCACCGTCACCTGGTCGGGGAAGACGACGCCCTCGATCTGGCCGGCGACGGCGGTGGTCCCGAGTGCGAGACCCGCGAGTACCAGGCACACGATTCGACGCATGGCATCCTCCTTCGGCAGCTGTGAGCAACCGCTCGTATGATCGATCATACACCGGCCGGCGGCGGGCCCCGGCACCCGCGCTGGCGCCTCGCCGGGGGGCGAGGTAAGCTCTCGGAGATGGCGACTCAACCGAGTGCTCCCGACCGCGCCCCGCTGGCCAGCTGGGAGCCGGTGCACCCGGCCGCCGCCGCGTTCGCGGCCGCCCCGGTCATCCCCGCCCGCTCCGCGTCCGGCGCGGCCGGGCGCTCGCGTGCGCTCGCCGACGCGCTCGCCGAGGACAACCGCCGCTGGGGCAACCCGGTGGACGGCGAGCTCGCACGTTGGCTCGGCGGCGCCGACGCCGTCGTCACCGGGCAGCAGCCCGGCCTGCTCGGCGGCCCGCTGCTCACGCTGGTCAAGGCGGCGGCCGCCGCGGCGGAGGCGGCGCGGCGGCGCGCGGCCGGATGCGACGCGGTCGCGTTCCTCTGGCTCGCGACCGCCGACGACGACCTCCCGGAGATGGGATGGGGGCGGGTCGCCGCCGGCGAGGGGGTCGCCGAGCTGCGCGAGCCGGGCTGGACGCGCGGCGGCGCGCTCGGCGGCGCGGCGCCGCTCTCCGGCGCGTGCGCCGCGTTCATCGAGGCGTTGCGGCCGCAGCTCCCCGGCGAGAACGCCCGCGCGGCGCTCGACCTCGCCGCGGCGTGCTACGCGCCCGGCACCGCGCTCGGCGAGGCCACCGCCCGCTTCCTCGCCCGCCTGCTCGCGGGGTGCGGCGTGGTCATCGTGGACGCCCTGACCCCCGAGCTCGCGCGTGCCGCGGCGCCGGTCACGACGCGGGTCCTCGAGGGCCTGCCGGCCTGCTGGGACGCGCTCGCCGCCGCCGGCGAGCGGATGCGTGCGCGCGGCTGGCCGTTACCGTTGCGCATCTCGCCGCACCGGCTGCCGCTGTTCCGCCGCAGCGGCGACCGCCGCGAGGCGCTGCCGACGAGCCGGGGGGCGTGCCCCACGGCGGTCCTCGCCGAGCACGCGGCGCACCCCGAGCGGTTCCTTCCCAACGCGTGGCTACGGCCGCTCGTGGCCGACGCCGCTCTCGCCACCGCCGTGTCGTTCCTCGGCGGCGCCGAGCTCGCCTACCACCTGCAGACCGAGGACGTCCGCGGCGTCGCCGGCGTCGGCCACCCCGAGTGGCGGCTGCGGCCGCACGTCACCATCGTCACCGCGGGCGAGCGCCGCCTCGCCCGCCAGCTCAGGCTCGCCCCGGAGCAGCTGCTGCGGCCGTCGCTGCCGTCGCCGGCGCTCCCCGGCCGGGTGACGCGCCGCCGGCTCGAGCGCCTGCGCGCGACCGTCCAGACCGGCCTCGGGGGCCTCGCCGCGAGCGCCCGCGCCGAGCTGCCGGCGCTCGGCGGCGACCTCGACGCGACGGCGAAGAAGCTCGAAGCGGCGCTGGCATGGCTCGGCGGCCGCATCGAAGGCGCCGCGACGCGCGACGCCGAGGCCGCGGTCGGGCGCTGGCGCCGCCTGCGCGCGTTCCTGCGCCCGGACGGCCAGGCGCAGGAGCGCCGCCTCTCGGTGCTGGCGCCGTTGTTGCGCCTCGGCACCGCCTGGCCGCGCGAGCTCGCCGCCGTGCTCGACCCGAGCGACCCGGGGATGCACCTCCTGTTCTGGAACGAGGGCGGGCGATGGTAGCCGCGTGCGACGTGCTCGCGGTCGGGGCGCACCCGGACGACGTCGAGCTCGGCTGCGGCGGCACGGTCGCGCGCCTGGCCGCGGCGGGGCGGCGAGTCGGAATCCTCGACCTCACTGCGGGGGAGCTCGGCACCCGCGGCGACGCGCCGCGGCGGGCGAGAGAGGCCGGCGCCGCGGCCGCGGCGCTGGGGGTCGTCTGGCGAGAGTGCCTGGGCCTCCCCGACGGCGGGTTGAGCTGCGCGGACGATCGCCAGCTGGCGGCGCTGGTGGGAGCGCTGCGGGCGGCGGCTCCGTGCGCCGTGCTCCTGCCGGACGAGGGTGACCCGCACCCGGACCACGCCGCGGCGGCCGAACTCGTCCGTCGCGGTGCGTTCCTCGCCGGGGTCGCGAAGTACCACCCGGAGCGCGGCGCGCCGTCGCGACCGCGCCTGCTCCTCGCATATCCGGGACCGCGCCAGCTGGTCCAGCCCGCACTCGTGGTGGACGTGTCGGCGGCGTACGGCGCCAAGCGCGCGGCGCTGGCGGCGCACGCGTCGCAGTTCGACCCGGCGGCGGGCGCCGCGACCCACCTCGCCTCCGGGCACTTCCTCGTCGCGATCGAGGGGCGCGACCGGGCGTGCGGCAACCTCGCCGGCGCCGAGTTCGGCGAGGGGTTCGCGGCGCTCGGCGCGCTCCCCGCCGACGAGCTCGTCTGGCTGCTATCCGCGCCGGCCGCGGACCACGGACCACGGACCACGGACCACGGGCCGGGTGGGAGGATGGGATGAGGATCGGCGTCACCTGCTATCCCACCGTGGGCGGCTCGGGTACCGTCGCCACCGAGCTCGGCCTCGAGATCGCGCGGCGCGGCCACGAGGTGCACTTCATCTGCTACGCGCTGCCGTACCGTCTCGGCCGGGTGCCGCCCGGGGTCACGTTTCACGAGGTCTCGATCCCGACCTACCCGCTGTTCTCCTACCCGCCGTACTCGCTCGCGCTCGCCTCGGAGATGGCGGACGCCGTGCGCACGCACGGGATCGAGCTGCTGCACGTGCACTACGCCATCCCGCACGCGATCTCGGCGCACCTGGCGCGCGAGATCCTCGGCGGCGGCCCCAAGCTCATCGTCACTCTGCACGGCACCGACATCACGGTCGTCGGCGCCGACCCCTCGTTCCTGCCGATCGTCCGGCTCGGCATCGAGCGCGCCGACGCGGTGACCGCGGTGTCGCGCTCGCTGGCGCGGGAGACGCACGAGATCCTGGGGATCGAGCGCGAGATCGAGGTGATCCCGAACTTCGTCGACCCCGATCGCTGCGACCCCGACTTCTCCGCGGCGTATCGGCGGCGCCTCTCGCCGGACGGGGCGCCGCTCCTCGTGCACGCGTCCAACTTCCGTCCGGTCAAGCGGGTCCTCGACGTGCTCGAGGTCTTCCGCCGGGTCAACGAGCGCCTGCCGGCGCACCTCGCAATGGTCGGGGACGGCCCGGAGCGGCCGGCCGCGGAGCGCTTCGTCCGCGACGCGGGGATCGCGCACCGGGTCGAGTTCCTCGGCAACGTCTCCCCGGTCGAGGGGGTGATGGGCGCCGGCGACCTCTTCCTTTTGCCATCGTCCGAGGAGTCGTTCGGCCTGGCCGCGCTCGAGGCGATGGCGTGCGGCGTGCCGGTGGTCGCCTCCGACGCCGGCGGCATCCCCGAGGCCGTCGAGAACGGCCGCGGCGGCTTCACCTTCCCCGTCGGCGACACCGCCGCCATGGCCGCGGCCGTGCTCCGCCTGCTCTCGGACCCGGAGGAGATGGCGCGCCAGAGGGCGTTCGCGCGCGCCCACGCCGCCGAGTTCGGCACCGCCAAGGTCGTGGATCGCTACGAGGCGCTCTACCGGCGCCTGTTGGGCAACGAGGCCGCGCCGCCGGCCGCGCCGGCCCGTTGAAATATCCGACCCCCTCCGCTACGCTTTAGGAAAGAAACTGAGAACGTTCCGCTGCGGCGGAGAAAAGGAGAACGACGATGGCGGTACCACCCAGTGCGGTCCCTCCTGCCCCGGCCACGGCGCCTGCGGCGGGCGCGGGCAAGGCGGACCTGGCCAAGAGGTTCATCGCGGCGCTCATCGACGGGATCATCATCGGCATCGCCGGGATGATCGTCGGCTTCGTCCCGTTCATCGGCGGGCCGATCGCGGGCGTCCTGGTCGGCGGCTACTGGCTGATGCGCGACGGCCTCGACCTCGACTTCGCGGACAAGCGCTCGATCGGCAAGAAGGTGATGAAGCTGCGCCCGATCCGCCTCGACGGCCAGCCGATGGACCAGAG
>JAKAFI010000032.1:0-15705 GCA_021818005.1 Acidobacteriota bacterium
GAGGAGCGTCGCCGCGAGGGGCCGTTCGGCGACCACACCGGGTTCTACTCGCTCGCCGACGACTACCCGGTTTTTCACGTCACCGCCGTCACCCGGCGGAACGACGCGATCTACCCCACCACCATCGTCGGCCGGCCGCCGATGGAGGACGGCTACATGGGGTACGCGATCGAGCGGATGTTCCTGCCGCTGATGAAGAAGATGCTCCCCGAGGTGGTGGACGTCCACATGCCGTTCGAAGGCGTGTTCCACAACCTGATGATCGTGGCGATCGACAAGCGCGTGCCGCAGCACGCCCGCAAGGTGATGCACGGGATCTGGGGCCTCGGGCAGGCGACCTTCACCAAGGTGATCGTCGTGGTGGACGCCGACGTGAACGTCCAGGACCCGGCCGAGGTGGCGTGGCGCGCCCTCGGGAACATCGATCCCCGCCGCGACCTGGAGTTCGTGACCGGACCGGCGGAGACGCTCGACCACGCCTCGGCGATGCCGTGGTGGGGGAGCAAGGTCGGGATCGACGCGACGCGCAAGTGGCCGAGCGAGGGGTTTGCCCGAGAGTGGCCCGGCGACATCGTAATGAGCCCCGAGGTCAAGGCGAGGATCGATGAGATCTGGGGGAGGCTGGGGATCGAGAGCACGTAGTCCCGGACGCGCCCGGCGTGCGTCTCGGCGCTCCCAACTCAACGGCCACAGGCGGAACAAGCGCCGTCGAGCACCGCGGTCATGTGGTCCAGCCGTCTACCACAGGTGTGTCGGGTCCCCGGTCACGTTGTCCACCAGCGCCACGTACGCCCAGCTCCGGCCCTCCACTCCGTTCGCGGGATCGTCCAGCGGCAGCACCGTCAGTCCGTAGATCCCCTCGGTCAAGCTCCCCACCTGGAGCCCCAGCAGGCGCTCAAGCCGGTCCTGCAGGTTCTCCCACGGCTGCAGCGTCAGCTCCCGCTCGGCCACCAGCGTTCCGTCGGCGGCGTACAGCGACAGCCGGTGCGTGATCGCGTGCTCCTTGTTGCCGTTGTACATCCCGAGGTTGATGCGGTAGCGCGATCCCACCTCGATTCCCGCGAAGTGCTGCACGGGCCAGCCGTCCCACGGGAACAGCGGCAGCAGGCCGCCGAACGTGCCGCCGTCCGCGCGCGTCGTGTAGTTTCTGGCGTAGGCGGTCATCCACGAGCCGGTCCGCACCTCCAGCGCCCCGCGGACATTGGCATCGGAGGCGCACTGCGGGAACAGGTGAACCACGTCGGGGTAGACCGTGCGCCAGCTCCACTGGAGTCGATCCGGGTCGGTCGTGCCGCCTGGAATCGTCCGGAACGCGAGCCAGTCGGCGAGCGGCATGCCGACCGTACCGTTGAGGTGTCCCGAGATCTCGCCGCCCTGCGCCACCGCCCCGCCGCAGTTGGTCGCCGGCCACGCCGGGTGGAACCACGCCATCGGCTGGTCCGTGTAGTACTCCTCAAAGCCGCTCAGCAGGTCCCAGAACGGGCCGTACAGGTCGGTTGTCCAGAACGTGCCATTCTCTCCGGGTAGATGCGCCACCGCCGGGATCGCCGCCCGCTTGTCGTCGTCCCCCTGGAGGTTGAGGTTGGTGAACGGGACGAAGGTGCCGTCGCCCGTGATGTTGTCCATCATCGACATCCAGAGGATCGCCGGCTGCGTGGCCGAGACGGCGATCTTGGGGGGCCAGTTCGCCCGGATCTCGGCCGGGAAGAGCTGCTCGATGTTGGTGATCTGCGCCCGGTGCGGCGGAACGGTAAAGCGCTGCACCGAGCCGTCCGCGACCTCCTGGACGTGAAACAAGCTGAACCCCCACCGCAGAGTCACCGTGATCGTCTGGTCGGAGTCGTTGACGACACCGAGGTTGTGCCGGTACTGGCCCGGCGTGCGCAAGTCGAGAACGATTTCGGACGGGAGGCCCAATGATCCGCCGGGAACGCAAGAAGCCCCGGTGTCACACGGCAGGTGGTTGGTGTATCCCGTGCGCCCAGGCACCGCGGGCACGGCATGGCCGAGCGTGCCGCCGGCGGCGCGCTCGACCGAATCGGACGACGGCGTCGAGGAGCGCGAGGCGACCACGAGCTGCGCCCCCCAGCGGTACGGCGAGGTGATCACGAACGCGTCGTGGATGACGCCGTCTCCTCCCGGTCCCCCGCCCGCCCACCCGAGTGCGTCGGCGATGGCGAGCGAACCGTGGGCCGGCAGGTCGAGCATCTTCTCCGGGCTGTTCGGCGCCGCCACGCGTCGCACTCGGACCGTCATCGGCCCGGAGGAGGGGTTGTAGAACCACAGCTCCGAGCTCCAGAAGGTTCCGTTGACCCCCGAGGTGTGCGCGACGATCGGAATGGTTTGAACGTAGTCCGCGGGAAGTGTACCTGGCAGAACGCCGATCGAGGAGGGGATCGGCGCCACCGGATGGGTCTGCCCGTCACTTTGATCGGCGTAAGTGCTGAGCACCCTCAGATCACGGTCAAGGCGAACGAAAACATGAAACTGGGGCTTCGCCTCCGCAAAGACCGAGGCCAGAAAGGTATCGCTGGCCGGGTGGTAGGTGAACGGTCCGAAGATGTCCCAGGGCTGCGAGCCGAAAAGTGGAGGGATCGGATCAATAACCAGGGAGGCTGGACCGATCTGGCCGCCGTTGATGGGGAAGAACGAGACGCGATGAAACTCGCTCTTCCAGAAACCACCTCGGCTGGAATCGAGCGTGAAGTGGTCTTTCGGGCCGCTCCAGTCCGTGAAGTCCTCGTTCGGGCTACTCCGTAGATCGGCTGCAAAGCTCAACGATACGTCATCCGCGTCCCCGCCGCGGTGAAGTACGATCACGTCGCTACCGCGTGCGGTCGACTCTGGCTCCCCGGGGAATTGGTGCGCTGGGCATAGGCTGGAATCTGCCAGGTCGAACATATCCCTTGCACAGAGTGGGAACCCATACGTCCCCGGCGTCAGCCCGAGCGAGTCTGCCACGCTTGCCGGCACCGCCGGCCCCTGCAGCATCCACCCGTACAACTCGGGCGTCTTGAGTGGGTAGTACCGGCGCAGCAGGCGTCCCGTCGGCAGTTCGACCTCGAGCCACCCCGGCCACCCCTGCCAGATCAGCGTGTCCTCCCGCCCCGCGAGGTACGTCTCCGAGGTCGTGTTGAACTCGTCCGGTGACTCATCGTCGAACGGCGTCAGGCGCCGGTACTCCCCGGTGTCCACGTTGAACGACCAGATTCCTTCGCGGGGGGCGTACATGCCAACGTAGTGGTGAGGCAGGATGATGTAGGCGCGTGCCGCCAAGGACGCAATGCTCGGCTGCTCGGCACGCAGCGGGCCCGACGCCGCGAACCCCAGGACCATCACGCCCATGAGCACGAGCAGCGCCGCGGGTCGAGTGCTCAGGGGTGGGTTCTGCATGCGCTGTTCTTCTTTCGGCATCGTCACGGGCATTGGTAGTACCCGGCCGTCCCAGGATACCCGATCGCACCGAACGCTTCGTTGAAGGCGGCCTGTTGCAGGCCGCCGTTCTTGAACGGACACACGCTGTACAGGTCAAAGGCGGCCGCCTTGCCCAGATCCGCAATATCTTCCCAGTCCATGGTGTCGTACGCGTAGACGGTGAGCGTCCGAAACAGGATTCGCGTGGCGGCTGTGAGGCTGATTGCGCTGACGTCGATGTCGCAGTCCGTGCCGTCCCAGAGGGGCCAATCGCAAATTGGGTTCGAACCGCCCTCGGCCAAGAGCCGGAACGCCACGCCCAGCATGTTGCCGCGGTCGTGCGCATCCGTGTCGTTCACGCTCTGGAGGCGGTGAAAAAGCGCACTGAACTTGGGCGTGTAGGGTGAAGTGCAGGGGGTGGTCACGCACTCAAAGACGTCGACTCTTCGGCGCGGATATGAAACCCAATTCCCAGATTCGAGGTGCCGATTGTCTTCACCAAACTGCCAATCCCGCCTCTCCGGACCGCTCCCATCCGGCTGGCGGTAGCGCTCCACGGCGTGGCCGAGGAAGTCTGCGAACCCCTCGTGGAGCTGTGCACCGGTGGTGGTGTCGTAGGCGAAGTCCGCGGTGGTTTCTACCACACCGTGTCCCCACTCGTGCGCCACAAAGTCAAGGCATGAGGCGTACGAGTACTTGCACGATGACGTCGGCCCGATCTGCACCGCCCAGGTTGGGGCGTAGTTCGACGGGAAGTCTGGGATAATGTAACCCCCGTTGTCGTAGTCGCCGCTGAGGTCGTTGACGACGAGGTTTGCCCAGCTCCCGAGGCCATTGTAGCTGTACCACCCGAGATCGGAGAACGCCTGCATGGTCTGATACGTGAACCAGATCGCATCGCCGCCCGCTTTGCCGGGGACGGAGATCGGGCTCGTCCAGTTTGTATAGGTCGGTACGCCGCCGCTCGTCTGGAGCGGGAGCATTCCATACTGCGCGGTCGATGTATTGCAGGCGAAGTTCGGCTCGTTCGTCCCGAAGAAGATCTGGATCGTCGGAATCGTCCCGTCGGCGGTCATGTGGTCGCCTTCGTGCGTGAACTCGTCGTGGTTGCTCTGTAGGCTCGCCCAGACGGACCGATTGGAGATGACCCCCTCGTCGTTCTGCGGGAGGCCGGTGGCCGGATACTGCGTCGCGGTCTTTGCCCAACAGCTCGGGCTACTGCTGACATCCACCCTGGTGAGCGAGAGCAGTATCCCGGTGCCGGCATCCAGGAACGCCGCGTAGCTCGCCCCATCGCGATCGCTGAGCGGGACTTGCCAGACGAACCGGAATGAGGCGCCGTCGCCGGCACTCATGAGCAACAGCATGCTCGCCGCCTGCTGCGCCGCGGCGAATTCCGGCGCCACAGCCCCAGGCTCGGGTGGTGCAAACCCCGGCGATTGGGCCGCAGCCTCGGCGGCCAGCGCGTACGCATCGGCCCGGTGGCCGATCGTCGGCTCGTTGAGCAGCGTCATCGTTCGAAACTGCGTGCCGAACACGGCGTACGCGCCGCCATGATTGGAGTGCGTGCCAACCGTGGCCCCGGCGATCTGAACACCGTTCGTCCGGTAGTCGTCGTCGAGAAGGGATGTGACAGAGGCGGCAGGGTGGAGGTACTGCCTGTAGAACACGTGTCTCATTCCAAGGTCGTCCGTGTGGTCGCGAACGACGTGCCAGACGATCTCGCCGCCTTGTGCCGCCGCGGCGCTCGAAACGGCCGTGCCTTCGATGCCTCGGCCCACCAGCGTGGCGCTGAGTTGCGAGAGGCTTCCGCTGCCCCACAATGACAACCGTTCCGCGCCTGTGACCGCCGGTGTGCGGTCGGGGGAGAACGGCGCCCCAAGGGCTGCCGGGGCACCGCCCACGACCGCACTGGCAAGAAGGGCCAAGAACAACCTGCGTACAGACCGGCGCCACGAATGAGGAAGACGTTCGAATACGGGGGGCATTCTCATTGTGTCGTCCCTATTTGCAGGCTAAGTCGCACGAGAATGGCCGTCAAGGGCGTCACCGACAATCGTGGCGGTTCGCGTGACGGGAGTCACGTGGCGGTTGAAGTGTTTGAAACAGTCGCGGCGAATCGTAGATGGTGGTCCCCGATACCTTTGCGGCGCGAGGTCCGCATGCCCGCGTGCGGAGGTTGTGGCACGCAGCACCCGTCGTGGGTTACCACATGCCGCTCGAGGGGGTGTTCCACAACCTGATGATCGTGGCGATCGACAAGCGCGTGCCGCAGCACGCGCGCAAGGTGATGCACGGGATCTGGGGGCTCGGGCAGGCGACGTTCACCAAGGTGATCGTCGTGGTGGACGCCGACGTGAACGTCCACGACCCGGCCGAGGTGGCGTGGCGGGCGCTCGGCAACATCGACCCCCGCCGCGACCTCGAGTTCGTGACGGGTCCGGCGGAGACGCTCGACCACGCCTCGCCGATGCCGTGGTGGGGGAGCAAGGTCGGGATCGACGCGACGCGCAAGTGGCGGAGCGAGGGGTTCGCCCGAGAGTGGCCGGGCGACATCGTGATGAGCCCCGAGGTGAAGGCGAGGATCGACGCGCTCTGGAGCCGGCTCGGGATCGAGTTGCGCCGCGGGCCAGGTCCGGCCGGCCCGGGCGGTATACTTTCGCCCGATGGAAACGACGCGCCAAGGCAGCCCCGCGCTGCTCGAAGAGGTCGCCGCGAGGGGCTGGCGGCTGACGCGGCTGGCGGACTCGGCCGGCTCGCTGCCCGGGGGCGAGCTCGACAGCGCGCTGCGCCTGGCGCTCGACCTCGCCGGCGAGCCGTGCGGCGAGGCCGACGCCGCCGCCTGGCGCGAGCCGCTCATCGTCGAGGCCAAGCGCCGGCTGTACCCGGAGACGTTCCCGGCGCCGAGCCCGAGCGTGGCGAAGGTGGACGGTTACTTCGTCCCGCTCGCCAAGGTCGTCCTCGCCGAGCAGGCGCGCGGCGGCGAGGGCCTGGCGGCGCGGCTGCCGTTCACGCCGCTGGCGGACGAGGAGATCGGGCGCTGGCCGTCGGGCGAGGAGTACCGCCGCCTGCTGCGCTGCGTCGACGACGACGCGGTCCTCGTCTGCCTGGCGATGGTGCAGGCGTGGCAGGGGTTCTCGACCTACGAGCACGTCCTCGGCGTGACCGGTCTCGCGCTCTGGATCGGCCGCCAGCTGGCGAAGGTGGCGGCGGTCGACCTGCCGCTGCTGCACGGCGCCGCGCTCGGCCACGACATCGGCAAATTCGGCTGCGTCGGCGACGAGGTGCGGCGCATCCCGCGCCTGCACTACTACTACACGCACACCTGGTACCAGGACCGCGGCCTGCTCAGCATCGGTCACATCGCGACGACGCACTCGGTGTGGGACCTCGAGCTGGTGCGGCTGCCGGTCGAGACGCTGCTGCTGATCTACGCCGACTTCCGCGTCAAGGAGTCGGCGGGCCCGGGCGAGGGGATGGGGATCATCTCGCTCGCCGAGTCGTTCGCGACGATCCGCGACAAGCTGGAGAACCTCGACCGCGAGAAGATCCGCCGCTACCGCGGCGTCTACCGCAAGCTGCGCGACTTCGAGGAGTACCTGCAGTACCTCGGCGTCGAGCTCGACCCGCCCGGTTTCGCCGGGCCGCCGCCGCCGCGTCCCGCCTGCCCGAAGGAGCTCGACATCGTGGCCGTGCTCGCCGGGCGCGAGCGGCCGGACGCCGTGGCGCTCGCCACCGGCCGCACCCTGGCCACGGTCCGCCGCCTGCTGGTCACCGCCCACAACCTCGGCGTGATGGAGCGGCTGCGCGACCTGCCGGCGCTGCGCGCCCTGATCGAGGAGGCGCGCTCGTTCGAGAGCTGGCGCGACCTGCGCACCTACCAGACGATCCTGAGCGAGTACGCGCCGGCGCTGTCGCGCGAGCAGAAGGCGCTCGCGTTCGACTTCTTCATGGAACTGCTCGGCCACCGCGACGACGACGTGCGCTACCACGCGTCGAACGGCCTCGGCGACCTGCTGGCGGGGCCGGAGGATTTCTGGCGCAAGGACCTCCCCGACGGGATCGTGCTCCGGCCCGAGCGCGTGATGCTCGACGAGCTCGAGCGCGTGCTGGCGCTGCTCGATCGCGCGCAGCCCCAGGCCGAGGAGGACATGGCGGCGACCGAGCGGGTGCTGTACGCGGTGCCGATCGTGCTGCGCCGCCTCATGCGCCGCGCCGCGCCGGAGCGCCGGCGCCAGGCGTGGGAGCGGATCGACGCGAGCTTTGCCCGGCGCCTGGGCGACCCGCGGCCGCTGGTCGGGTTGTACGTTTGCGAGTCGCTCGAGGTGTGCCTCGAGCACCTCCCGGCCGAGGACCAGCCCGGCCTCCTGCGTTTCGCCGAGGCGTGGTGCGAGCACCCGGTGTCCGCGACCCGGCTGATGGCGTGGCGCCTGTTGCTCGCGCTCGCCCGCCGGACCCGGGGGCGACCGGAGACGGCCGCCGCGATCGCGCGCCGGGTCGAGGCGCTCGCCGGGCTCGGCGGCGAGCGCTCGGTGGCCGAGCTGTTCCTGCTGCAGCAGATGGCCGCGGCGTGCGGGCGGCCGGAACTCGCCGGGAGCGGCCTGCCCGAGCGGAGCGCGGGCCGCGACCCGGTGCGCGAGGTGCTGCTGCGCAACCTGAAGAGCCGCGTGGACTGGGTCGAGAAGAAGGTCAACTGCGACTTCCTCGTGGCGTCGGCGCTCGCCCGCCAGCGGGAGGACCGCGACCCCGGGGCGTACTTCGCCAACGAAATCGCCTCCCACTTCGCCAACCTGTTGAAGGTCAGCCGGGTCGAGGGGACCCGTTTTCACGCCGGCCGTTGCCTGCTCGAGCTGCTGCCGATCCTGACGGCGCCGCAACGCAACGACGTCATGGTCGAGCTGCTGCGCTCGCTCGAGCTCGACATCGAGGCGATCACGCGCTACATCCCGCGCTTCCTCGCGTCGGTGCTGGCGAGCCTCCCCGAGCAGGAGTTCGTCGAGGCGCTGGACGACATCGAGGGGAACGTGCGGCGCGGCGCGGAGCCGCTGCAACGCCTCCTGCTGCAGACCGCGGGCTGGGTGCTGACCGCCCTCCCGGCCGACCGGCTCGACGCCAAGGTGCTGCGCCGTCTCGCCGGGATGCTGCTCGGCGCGCTCGCCGAGTCGCGCGCCTCGACGCCGGTCGAGGGGTTCGCCCAGATCGCGATGCTGCTCGAGCGCCTCGGCGAGCGTCCCGACGACGGGCGGATGCGCGCCTTCCTCCTGCTCGTGACCAAGAAGCTGCTCACCCTGGTCACGCACCGCAGCGGCGACCGGGTGCGCTTCTTCCTCGTCGGCTCGGCGCTCAACCACATCGACGAGGCGATCGCCGGCGTGCGTCCGGCGCTGCGGGCGCCGGAGCACCCCTCGGTGGCGTTCATTCCGGGCACCTTCGACCCGTTCACCAGCGCACACCAGGAGGTGGTCGCCAAGGCCCTCGAGAGCGCGGCCGAGGCGGTCGTGCAGATGGACGACTACTCGTGGCGGAAGCACTCGCTGCCGCGCCGGTTGCGGGAGGAGCTGGCGTGGATGGCGCTCGCCGAGATGCCGGACGCCTATCTGGCGCCGTTCCGCCCGCCGGTCAACCTCGCCCGGCCCTCCGGGATGCGCAAGCTCAGGCACGCGTTCGGGCCGCGCGAGCTGACGCTCGTCGTCGGCTCCGACGTGCTCTGCGGCGCCAGCGCCTACGGCGACCCCGAGGGAGAGATCTGGGATGTCCCGCACCTGGTCGTGGTGCGCGATGGGGCGCGGACCGACGGCCTGGCCGAGAGGATCGCCCGCTTCCGGGCCGGGGCCGCGGTCGTGCCGGTGGCGGAGCGGGCGCGCGGCGTGTCCTCGACCGCGCTGCGCTCGGCGCTCGACCGCCACGCCGACCTCGACGCGCTCTGCCACCCGCTGGTCGCGCGGACGTTGCTGGAGCGCCGGCTGTACGTCAACTACCCGGCGTACAAGGAGCAGGTGCCGCCGCCGGCGGAGCGCTTCTCGTGCGAGGGCGAGGCCGCGGCGGTGGACGGCCTGGCGCCGGCGGCGGGAATCGAGCTCGCCCGGGAGGACGCCGCCGCCCTCGACGCCGCCACCGCGTGCACGCTCACCGGCGGCGGGGCGCACCCCGCGGCGCTGGCCTCGGTGGCGTGGCGCACCGTGCCGGCCGCCGCGCTCCCCGTGGTGCTGGGGGACGAGGGGTTGGCGCACCCCGCCGGCGGCCGCCTGCTCGGGCAGGGCGCTCTCGTCGAGACCGTCGGGCTGGCGCCGGGGGGCGACGGCGTCGCGCGGCTGCAGCGCCTCCTCGCCGCGGCGCTCGGCCGCTGGCTCGACGCGGGGATGCTGTTCGCCGTGCTGCCGCCGGGAAAGGAACCCGCGCTCGCAAGCGCGCTCCGCCGGCTGGGGGCGGCGCCCGCGCGGGACGCGGCGGGGCTCGCGGACGGGCTCGCGGTCCTCCGCCTGGAGAACCCACTCGTCCTGCTCTGGGACGTCGAGAACGTGCTGCAGCCTCCCTATGCGGCGGCGCCGGCGGTGCGCCAGGCGCTCGACGACGGCCGCGCCGCGGTCGCCGAGTTCTTCGCCGCCCTCAAGCCAGGCCGCGCGCTGTTGCAACTGAGCGAGGAACAACTCAAGCGGCGCGTCGTGCAGTGGGCGATCGAGATCCTGGGCGACCAGCCGCCACGGCGGCGCTGGGTGACGCTCGGCCTCGGGCGGCAGTTCTCGCGCGACCTCGTCGGCAACGGCCCGACGCTCGCGGTCGACCTCGAGCGCTGCCTCACCTGGCAGGGGTTCGAGGGGGGCACGCTCCCACGCGTCGGCAGCCCGTCGCTCGAGCTGCAGCTCGCGGTCGCGCGCGAGCTGGCGCGCAACGCGCTCGTGCTCGCCCCGTTCCTCGAGAGCGCCGACGCGGTCGTGCGGCTGGTCGAGACGGCGCGAGAGGTGGGGCTGCCGGTGCGGGAGGTCCTGATCGGCGTGACCAGCGCCTCGGTGCGCGCCGCGCTCGACCTGCGCGGCATCCCGCACCGTTGCGGCGCGGTCGTGCCCGGGTGGAAGGGCGTGCTGCGCGAGAGCGCGATGGTCCCGTACGTCGGCGGCTGGAGCATCTGCGGGCGCGACCCGCTGGAGATCGGCTCGCTGCTGCCCTCGCTCAACGACTGCCTGCCGTACCACTACCCGCACCACCTCGGGCTCGACGCCGGCCAGGCGCTCGACTTCTCGCGCCTGGTGCTGCACCGCGGCCGCACGCTGCTGCTCGCGCTCGAGGAAACGTTCCGGGCACGGGAAGGGCGGTTGCTGGCGGTGCAGGACCTCGGCGCCGCCGTGCGGTCCCCGCGCTGCCCGCCGGTGCCGCAGGGGTTCCTGCCGCCGCGCGACCGCTTCCCGAGCGACCTGGTCGGCGAGGACATCGAGGCGCTCGCGCGCCTGCTGCCGGAGACGCACGCCGCCCACTTCGAGAGCCGGAGGGAGCGATGAAGCTGTTCGGCCAGGGGCGCGCCGCCGTCGCGGACGACGCCGCCACCGCCGAACGTCTCGGCTGGGGCCCGCGGCGGCGGTCGCTCCCCGAACCGGAGCTGGTGCTCGCACCGCGTCAGGGCGATCCCCGGCGCGAGCCGTGGGTGGCACCGCCGTGGTACCGGCCCGGGCTCGGAGTCGAGGCGCTGCGGTGGCGGCCCCGGTCGCGAGGGCCGTGGACCTATCTCGCCGGGGTCCCGGGCGTCGTGAGCGGGCTCGCCCGCCTCGCCGAGCCGACTCGCGAAGGCGGCTGGTCGGTCGGTCTCGCCGGGCTCGGGCGGGTCGGGGGCGTCGCCGCGACGGTGCTGGCCGCCTCGCCGAGCCGCGTGTCGGGGATTCGCGAGCTGGTGATCCACGACGTTGACGCCGCGAACCAGCAGCGCTGGCTGCTCGAGCTCGGCTCGATCGCGCGCTGGCGCGGTTCCGGCGAACTGCCGCTCGTGCGGACGGGCACGCCGGAGGAGATCTTCCGGCGGTGCGACGCGTTCCTGTTCGCCGCGACCAGAGGGGTGCCGCCGCTCGGAACCTCCGGCGAGGTGCGGTTGGTGCAGCTGACGCCGAACCGCGCGATCCTGCGCGGCTTCCTCGCCGCGGCGCGGCGCGCCGCGTACTCTGGCCTGTTCCTGGTCGTCTCCGACCCGGTGGAGTGGCTGGCGCAGGCGGCGTTCTTCGACAGCAACTCGGACGGCGAGGGGCGCTTCGCTGGCGAGGGGATCGCGCCGGAGAGGATCGCCGGGCTCGGCCTCGGCGTGATGTGGGCGCGGGCCCTCGCGGCCGCCCGCCGGCGCGGCTGGGACGAGACGCTGGCGCGCCGGGGGGCGGTGTACGGGCCGCACAGCACCGAGGTGGTCGCGTTCGACGACGTCGCGGCGCCGGACCGGGACCGCTCGGCGCGGTTGAGCCGGGCGGCGCGAGAGTGCAACTTCAAGGTGCGCGAGCTCGGCCACCTGCCGTACGTGGGCCCGGGCGTGTCGTCGGTCGGGCTGATGCTGCCGCCGCTGCTCGCCGGGCGCGAGGCGCTCGCGAGCGTGTTTGTGGACGCGATCTACTTCGGCGCGCCGGCGCGCCTGAAGGAAGGGCTGTACCCGACCGCCCGCCCGATGGCGGACGAGGTGTGGACCGCCCTGGCCGGGCTGCACGCGCGGCTGCTGGCGCAGGCGCGGGGGCTCGGCCTGCTGTGGGCGTAGGGTGTCCGTCCGGCCGCGATCCCGAGCGCGGCGCCGATGCCCGCGACGCCCGGGGAGGCGTGATGGCGAGCGACACAACCCGGTACCGGCACCGGCCGTGGCACCTGGCGCGGCACATGGTCTCGGGGGCGTTCGCGCTGCTCCCGCTGGCCGCCGGAACGCTGGCGCTCGGCATGGCGATCTACCACTGGGTCGAGGGGCTGGCGTGGTCGGACTCGTTCCTCAACGCGGCGATGCTGCTCGGCGGCATGGGGCCGGTCGATCCGCTGCACACGACCGCCGGGAAGTGGCTGGCCGGCCTGTACGCCCTGTTCGCCGGGGTCGTCTTCCTTGTCCTCGCGGGCGTCATGCTCGCCCCGGTGCTGCACCACGTCCTGCGGCGCTTCCACATGGAATCGGACGGCGACGCCGGGCCCGGCGGCTGAGGCCGGTCGCGGCGGGCGCTCCCCGGCGGCGTCCTGCGATGCGTTTCAGGGCCCGGAGCCGGGGCGAGAATCGCATACTCACCCGCGAGTTGGTACCTCGCGACCACGACGTAGCGCTCCGCGAGGAGCCTCCGCATCTCGGGCGTGTACCGGGAAGCGAACGCCGCGCTCGGCCCGACCTGCACGATGAGCAGCCGGACCTTGCCGTCGCGCAGTTGGCGCAGGAAGGGACGCTGGTCCCAGCGTCCGGCGCGCGCCAGCTGCGCCATCACGAACGGCTGCAGGTACACCGGGCGCCGCGCCGCAACGAGCAGGCACGCGTCGTCGGACACGACGACGCCGGGTTCCCGGGCGACGCGCTGCACCAGCTCCCCGTACAGGCCGCGGACGTCCGCGAGCGGGCCGCGGGCGCGCGCGGCGGCGGCCGCCGCGGCTACGCCGGCTCCGGACGCGACGACCGCGAGAACCGCAGCACACGTCGTTCGCAGCAACCCCGGGCGGGAGAGCCACGCGCGCGGGAGCTCGCGCGCCGCCAGCAGGGCGATCGCGGCGCTGGCCTCCAGCAGATAGTTCAGGTCGGACCCGGCCTTGCCCAGCATCAGCGTGTCGCCGATCGCGGCGAGAGCCGCCCAGAGGGCGGTCAGCGAGCGCGGCCGCGAGCGCCAGCCGGCGGGGAAGAGGGCGAGGAGGAGGACGGCCGCGAGCAGGTGGTGGCTCCAGAACTCGCCGCCGAGCACCCACACGCGGCCCCACGAGAACGCGTTCGCGTTGCCGACGACCGTGTCCCACAGGAAGCGGCCGTGCGACGCGAGCTGCAGCGCCAGCACCGGCCCGGCGCACATCACCGCCAGCGCCGCGGCGAACACGCCGGCGCGCTTGCGGTCGCGCTGGGCGAGGAAGAGCAGCGCGGCCAGCGGCGCCGCGACGAAGCTCTGCTTGGTCAGGAAGCTGCCAGCGAGCGCCGCGGCGGCGAGCAGGTCCCGCCGCCGTGAGGTGCTGCTCTCGAGCGCGACCACGGCGGCGATCGCGAGCAGCCCGGCCGTGGCGTCGGGACGGGCGACGACCTGCCAGAACGGGAGCATCGGCTGCACGAGGAAGAGGGCGGCCGCGGCGAGCGCGACCCAGCCGGTGCGCCGCACGCCGGCGGCGGCGATGACGGCCGCGATCCCGAGCGTGGACAGGGACGCGAGCAGCCGGCCGGTGGCGAGCGCGGGGACGCCGGCGGCGATCAGGGCTGCGAGCACCAGCGTGTAGCCTGGCGTGTAGACCGACATGACGAACGGCGGGTGGGAGGGGTCGGCGTAGAGGGGCTCGCCGCGCACGACCCGCACCGCGTCGTCCACGTTGAACCCCTCGACATAGTTCAGCTGCACCGGGGTAGTGATCTCGAGGCCGAAGGCATCGGCGCAGATCCACGCCGCGGCTGCCAGCAACGGCGCCAACACCAGCACGGGAACGAGCCCGCGCCCGAGAGCGCGGCGCCACCGTGCAGCGGCCGCCGGGACGCGATCCATCTTCTCCTTTTCTAGCATAGACAGCCAGCCGGGAGCCGGAGCGTTTGCCATGCGCGTGGGCGGCGCCTCGGCGCGCCGGGAGGGGTGATGGTCGACGAGGAGACGACGGCATTTCCGCCGGAGGTCCGGCACGAGCTGGACGGGTGGCTGCTGTGGTGGGCCGAACTCGGGCTTCGGGACGGGGCGGGCGAGGGCGTCGCCGCGCTGCGCTCGGAGGTGGCGGCGCAGGCGCGCGCCAGCCACACGCTCGACCGGCTCGCCGAGCACCCGACCGCCGCGGCGATCCGCCGTCTCTTTCGCCAGGCGGGGTGCGATCCGACGCGCCACCGGCCCTCGTCGGAGGCGCTGCTGCGGCGCGTGCTCAAAGGGGAGGCGCTGCCGTCGATCCACCCCCTCGTGGACCTGAACAATTGCCTGTCGCTCTCGCTCGTGGTGCCGGCGTGCGTGATGGCGGCCGGCTCGGCGGCGCCCCCGTTCACGCTCAGGGCGGGAGCGCCGGGAGAGTCGATGCTCTCGCTGCGCGGGCCGTACGAGCTCGACGGCAAGCCGCTGCTCGCCGACGCCGCCGGTCCTTTCGGGACGCCGATCACCGATTCCGAGCGCGTGCGGGTACGCCGCGAGACCCGGCGCGCGTGGCTCGTCGCCTACCTGCCGCCCGGTGCGGTGGGAGCCGGGTGCGCCGCGGGCGCGCTCGCCGCGCTGCTCGCCGACGCGCCGGTCGCCGCGATCCTGGCCAGCGGCACGACGGGGGGCGTCGGCTAGAATCGCGTGCCCGAGGTCGGGCGGGGGTGGACATGTCACGACTGATCCGCATCGCGCACTCGCCGGACGCCGACGACGCGTTCATGCACTACGCCGTGGTCCACGGCAAGGTCGAGGCCCCCGGGCTGCGCTTCGCCGAGACGCTGGCCGACATCGAGACGTTGAACCAGAAGGCCAAGGACGGCGTGTACGAGGTCACGGCGGTGTCGCTGCACGCCTTCGCCTACCTCGACGGCCGCTACGCGCTGCTCAACTCCGGCGCCTCGCTCGGCGACGGCTACGGGCCGATCGTGCTGGCGCGCCGGCCGCTGGGGCGCGGCGATCTCGCGGGCATGACCGTCGCGACGCCGGGCGCGCTCACCTCCGCGCGCCTGGCGCTGCAGCTCTGGCAGCCGGCCGCGCGCTGCCTCGACGTCCCGTTCGACGAGGTGATGGACGTGGTGCGCCGCGGGGAGGCGGACGCGGGCGTGGTCATCCACGAGGGCCAGCTCACGTTCGCCGACGAGGGGTTCCTCAAGGTCGCGGATCTCGGGGAGTGGTGGACGGGCGAGACCGGCACGCCGCTGCCGCTCGGCGGCAACGCGATCCGTCGCGACCTCGGCGAGCCGTTGATGCGCCAGGTCGCCGGCGTGCTCGAGGCCTCGATCCGCTACGCGCTCGAGCACCGCGAGGAGGCACTCGCGCACGCGCTCTCGTTCGGGCGCGGGCTGGATCACGCCAAGGGGGACCGCTTCGTCGGGATGTACGTCAACGAGGTCACGCTCGACTACGGCGAGCGCGGCCGGCGCGGCGTCGAGCTGTTCTACCGCCGCGCCCACGAGGCCGGCCTGATCCCGCGGCTGCCGCACCCGGACTTCGTGCGCGGCTGAGC
>JAKAFI010000032.1:15805-17919 GCA_021818005.1 Acidobacteriota bacterium
ACGGCGATGCCGCTCGGCCTCGACACGCCCTCGACGATCGGCATCGCGCTCGTCGTGCTCGGCCCCGCGTTCGTCTCGCTCAAGGCGCAGGGGATGGCGCCCCACGACGCCGCGATGATGACCTGGTACATCGGCATGGCGACGATGGTCATGATCGGGGTGATCAAGCTCGTGCTCTCGTTCTGCGGCGGGTGGGTGCAGAAGATGGTGCCGCAGGCCGGGCTGCTCGGCTCGCTGGCCGGCATCGGGCTCGCCTTGATCGGCTTCGTGCCGCTGCTCGACGTCTTCGGGATGCCGCTCGTCGGCATGGTGGCGCTCGGCCTGATCCTGTACAACCTGGTGGCGCGCATCCGGCTGCCGAAGAACGTTCCCGGCGTGCTCGCCGCCATCGCCATCGGCACCGCGCTCTACTACCTGCTCGGGCCGCACGGCTGGGTCGGCGGCGTCTACAAGCCGCTCCCGTCCCCCGATCTGCACTTCGGTTTCCCGGTCCCGACGCTGCTGTTCGTCAAGGGGTTCGTGGCGGCCCTCAAGTACCTGCCGCTGGCGGCGCCGTTCGCGTTGCTGACCGTGGTCGGCGGCATCAACGTCACCGAGAGCGCGCGCGTGGCGGGCGACGACTTCAAGACGCGCGACATCCTGCTCACCGAGGCGGTCGCCACGCTGGTCGCCGGCGTGTGCGGCGGCGTCGCGCAGTCGACGCCGTACATCGGCCAGCCCGCCTACAAGGGGATGGGCGCACGCGCCGGCTACACCGTGCTCACCGGCGTGTTCATCGGGCTCGGCGGCATCCTGGGCTACGTCGGCTACATCGTCGAGCTGATCCCGCGCGGGGTGCTGGCGCCGATCCTCATCTTCGTCGCGCTCGACATCATGGTGCAGGCGTTCCTCGCGTGCCCGGCGCGCCACGCGCCCGCGGTGGCGTTCGCGTACTTCCCGACCGTGGCGCGCCTGCTCGCGATCAAGTACGGCACGTTCATCCCGCCCGACAAGTTCGTGCAGCTACTCGCGGCCGCGAGCAAGGAACTGCCCGAGGCGCTGGTGACCGTCGCGCTCGGCAACGGCTTCATCCTCACCGCGATGCTATGGGGCGCGTTCCTCGCCGAGCTGATCGACCGCCGCCTCAGGCGCTCCGCGCTGTACCTCGGGATCCTGGCGTCGTTCTCGTTCTTCGGCGTCATCCACTCCGCCTCGCCGGACGGCAACATGTACCTGCCGTGGACGCTGGCGAGCTCCCTCCAGCGCGCCATTCCGTACCAGTTCACGCTCGGGTACCTGGTGCTGGCGGCGATGTTCCTGCTGCTGTCGCTGTCGCGCGAGAGCCGGGAGGCGCCGCCCGAGGACCTCGAGCACCCGGGCGTCGGGATCCAGGTCTAGCCGGACGCGGTGCGCCGGCGCGGTCGGGCCGGTCGTCGTGGCGCCGCAGGCCGCCGATGGTAGACTGCGGCCGAGCCCGAGATGTCCGAAAACGGCCCGCCGCTCCAGTTCGCCGCCCCGGAGGACGCCGGGACGCTGCGCGACCAGGAGTCGATCCTGGTCCTGCTCAACCTCGGTTTGCTCGCGGCGATCGCGGCGGTGCACGTGCTCTTCGGCCCCGTGCTGGGGCCGCCGAGCCGCTGGTTCTTCGTCGTGCTGATGGGCCGGTTTCTCATGCAAACGCTCGAGCTGGCGTGGCTCAACGGCGGCCGGATGCCGCCGGACGGGCACGCCCTCCGGGCCTACGCGAGCGCCTCGATCTGGGTGAACATCGCATTCGCGTTCGTCATTGCGCTGCTGGGCGGGAAAGAGGAGACGCACTACGTCGTCCTGATGGTGATCCCGGTGATCGCGGCCGCGTTCCGGTACGGGCCGACCGGCATCGCGGTCGTCGTGGCCGCGACCACGGGGCTCACGTTCCTCGAGGTCTGGGTCTACTACCGCCGCCACCTCCCGATGGGGACGACGGAGTACTTCGAGGCGACCAACGTCGTGCTCGTCTACGGCGTCGTCGCCCCGGTCGTGGCGCTGCTGGTGGGCCGCCTGCGGCGGGAGCAGGGGAGGTTGCGGCACTCGCTGGCCGAGCTCGAGCAGGCCCGGGACCGGCTCGTCTCCGAGGAGAAGCTGGCGGCGGTGGG
>JAKAFI010000306.1 GCA_021818005.1 Acidobacteriota bacterium
CCGACCAGCAGCGAGAGCGAGGAATCGGAGAGGCCGAGCGAGCGCTTGATCGGGATGAGCAGGAACGAGAACAGCATCAGGTCGTAGAAGTCGAACATCCACCCCGCCCACGACATCGCCAGGATCACGTAGTGCGTCCTCGTCGGCGTCTCGCACTCGTTGAGCAGGCGCTTTGCGGGCTCTGCCGTCATTGGTTCCTCCGGTCGTCTGCGCACTCCAACGTACCCGGTCCGGTTGCCTCGCGCAACGTCGGTGCGGCGCCCCCGCTTCCTCGAGCGCGGCGCGGCAGCCCGACGGCCATCGTCGCGTTGGACCCGATGATGATGAGCGACGCGAGGCCGAGGAAGGCGTCGCTGCCGGGAACGCCGAGGCGCGTGGCGCCGATCGCCAGCACGGCGCTGACCAGCCCGCGCGGCTGTAGCATCCAGATCGTGCGGCGCTCTACACCGTCGAGGGCGACGACACCGCGGCGCTCAAGCGCGCGCACGACGAACCACCGTCCGGCGACGAAGAGAACGAGGACCGCGAGCCCTTCGACGAAAAGGCTGCGCGGGAGGTCCTTGAAGCTGACCACGACGCCGAGGAAGACGAAGAAGAAGCTGCGCACCAGGAAGGTGAGCTGAGCGATGAACTGGTGTTGGCGAGCGACGATCGTCCGCGCGAACTCTCCAGCGCGCGGTGCGCCGAGGTGGAGGAGCTTGAGGATCTCGCCCTCGTTGGCCAGCGTGACGCCGAAGCAGAGGACCGCGAGGGCGCCCGACGCTCCGGTCCACTCGGCGGCCCCCCACAGCGTGAGGGCGACGCCGAAAGTCAGGACGTGGATGAAGTGGCGGTCGGCCAGTGCCCGCGTGAGGCGCGGCCACAGCAGCCCGACTGCGACCGCGACGATCACGCTGAACGCGGCCGCCAGCAGCGAGCCGAGCGCGAGCAAGCCAGCCAGTCCGCCGCCGGTGATCACCTGGCCGGTGAACGCCATCGCAAGCACACCGAGCACGTCGGCGAACGCGCCCTCGAGCACCGCGAGCGTGCGGACCTCCGGCCGCAGGCCGAGCCGACCGACAAGCGGCAGCACGATCGCCCCCGAGATCGGCGCGAGCACGATCCCAAGAACCGCCGCCGAGGGCCACGGTAGTCCTCCGACCAGGCCGACGCCCGCGGCGGCCACGAACCCGGCCGAGAACCCGGCGACGGCCAGCACCGCGCCTGGGACGAAGCGGTCGAGCACCGCGCGGATGCGCAGGTCGAGACCGCCCTCGAACAGAATCAAGAGCAAGGTGAGGGCGCCGAAGGCGGGTGCCGCCTCGAGGAAGCGGCGCGGCGGCAGCACGTGCGTGAGCGGACCGAGCGCGACCCCACACGCCATCAGCACGAGGACCGGCGGGACCTTCAGCCACTGGAAGCCCTCCTCGGCCACGAACGCGAGGACGAGCAGGAAACCGAGCAGGAGGAGGAAGCTGCCGCTTTCCATCACGAGTCCGTTTCGAGTATACGGGAGCGACGACGGCGCCCGCCGGCGCGGTGCACGACCGCCGCGGTCAGGCGGACGGAGCGAGGAAGCGGTCGGCGGCCCAGGTGGCGAGGACCTCGCCGAGGAAGGCGCGGTGGTAGTCCGCGCGCGGGTAGAGCTTCTCGATCGCCGGGTCGAGGAAGCGCGCCGGGTCGAGGTCGAGGGTCGCGAGCACGCGGCACTCGAGCGCCAGCTCGGCCTCGGCGACGCGCGGCACCCCGACCGTCTCGCCGGCAAGCTGCGTGAGGCCGGTCTCGCGCCACTTGTCGGTGTCGCGCCCGGAGCGCGTGCCGCAGAGGTCGAGCGCCTTGCGGTGGCGCGCGCCGAGCACGTTGAGCGTGAACTCCGGCCAGGTTTCCAGCAGGGAGAACGTGAAGCGCGTCGGGCGCACGTACACGGTCGCGACCGGCCGGTTCCATAGGGTGCCGAAGCCGCCCCACGACACGGTCATCGGGTTCGGCCGCTCCCGGCCCGCGACGAGCAGTGCCCACTCCCGATCGAGGACGGTGAAAGGCTTCAGGGAAAGCTCGTCGGGCTGGACTCGGCGCATCGGGGACCTCCTCGGCTACGGCCGGGCCGTCACGGTAACACGGCGCGCGCCCTTGGGCCGGTGCGGAGGCTCTGGTATCGTCCCGCGATGGGCGAGCGTTGCTGGCTGGGGGCCCCGGACCCGCTGATGGAGGCGTACCACGATACCGAGTGGGGGGTGCCGCAGCACGACGACCGCGCGCACTTCGAGTTCATGATCCTCGAGGGCGCGCAGGCCGGGCTTTCGTGGAAAACGGTCCTGCACCGGCGGGAGGGGTACCGGCGCGCGTTCGCCGGCTTCGACCCCGACAGGGTTGCGCGCTTCACGCCGGCGAAGGTCGACAGGCTCCTCGCCGACGCCGGCATCATCCGCAACCGGCGCAAGGTCGAGGCCGCGGTTGGCAACGCCCGCGCGTTCCTCGCGGTGCAGGCCGAGTTCGGCTCGTTCGACGCGTTCATCTGGCGGTTCGTCGGCGGGGCGCCGATCGTCCACGCCTGCCGGACCCTGGCCGAGATCCCGGCCCGCACGGCCGAGTCGGAGGCTTTGTCGAAGGAACTCTCCGCCCGCGGCTTCCGCTTCGTCGGGCCGACGATCGTGTACGCGCACATGCAGGCGTGCGGCCTGGTCAACGACCACCTGGTCGACTGCCCGCGCTGGCGACAACTCGGGGGAGGAGAGGGACGCGTCGCGGCCGCGGCGCGGAGGAGGAGAGCGTGATCGGTGCCACCGAGATCAAGCGGGGGGACATCCTGGACATCGACGGCGCGCCGTGGGAGGTCACCGAAGTGACGGTGCAGACCCCGAGCGCACGCGGCGCCAGCATGCTGGTGAAGGCCAAGACCCGCAGTCTGCGCACCGGCCAGTCGCTGGCCCGCACCTACCGCGGGAACGAGACGGTCGAGGTCGCGGACTGCGAGAAGCGGCCGGGGCAGTTCCTTTACCGCCAGGAGGACGAGTTTGTCTTCATGGACCTCGACAGCTACGACCAGTTCACGCTGCGGCGCGAGACGCTCGGCGACGCGGCCGGCTACCTCACCGACGGCCTCGAGCTGCGCGCGCTGCTGTACAACGGCGAGGTGCTGACGGTCGAGCTGCCGGTGACCGTCGAGCTCGAGGTGGTGGACACGGCGCCGGCGATCAAGGGGGCGACGGCGCAGGCGCAGCTCAAGCCCGCGCGCCTCTCGACCGGGATCGAGGTGCTGGTGCCGCCGTACCTGACCACCGGCGAGCGGATCAAGGTGGACACCCGCGACGGGCGCTTCGTCGAGCGCGCCAGGGGGTAGCGGGGCGGCCGGGGCCGGACCGCCCCCGGCCGGGTACAATGGCCTAGGAGCCTGCGGCGATGAACTTCGAGTGCACGCTTGAGGACGTGGCGCGGTGCCTCGACGGCCTGGGGTGCCGGTGGGCGGTGATCGGGGCGGTCGCCGCGGCGATCCACGGCGTCCCGCGCACGACCGTGGATGTCGACGTGCTGATCGACGGCGCGTTCGCGCAGCGGCTCGACTGCCTCCTCCTCGACCTCGGCTACACCGTCACGTTCCGCTGGGAGGAGAGCTCGCACTACGCCCCGACGCGGCCGCGCCTCTGCCCGATCGACTTCCTGCACGCGCACCGGGCGCACTCGCTGGCGATGCTCGACCGCGCCCACCGCGTGGAGGTCGGCGAGCTCGGCCTCCGCATCCCGGTCGTCG
>JAKAFI010000307.1 GCA_021818005.1 Acidobacteriota bacterium
GTACTCCCACCCGGTGGTCGGGTGGCCGTCGGACGTCGAGTCGATCAGCCGCGCGCAGGCCGAAGCGTACTTCGCGACGTACTACGCGCCCAACAACGTCACCGTGGCGCTCGTCGGCGACTTCGACGCGGACCGGGCGATCGGCTTGGCCAAGCTCTACTTCGACCGCATCCCACGGGCCAAGACGCCGCCGCCCGAGATGATCACGGACGAGATGCCGCAGCTCGCGCAGAAGCGACTCGTGGCCGAGGCCGACACCAACCCCGAGGTCGACATCCGCTTCCACGCGGTGCCGTTCGACCACCGGGACATGTTCGCGTTCCAGCTCATCTCCGACCTGCTCAACCGCCGCACCGGCCGACTGTACAAGGCGCTGGTGGAGGGGGAGAAGGTCGCGGCCGGCGAGCCCTGGGGAATGTACCGGCCGATGAAGTACGAGGGCTACTTCGAGGTCGGCGCCGAGGTGAAGGACGGCAAAACCCCGTCCGACGTCGAGCACGCGCTGTTCGGCCAGCTCGACGCGCTGGCTTCGACGCCCGTTGGCGAGCACGAGCTGCAGAAGGTGAAGAACCAGGAGCTCGCCAATTCGTACCGGCGGTTGCAGTCGAACTTCTACCTCATGCTGCAGTTGCTGCTCTATGACTCGGAGGGCGACTGGCACTTCCTCAACGATTCGCCGGCGAAGCTGCAGGCGGTCACCGCGGCCGACATCCAGCGCGTGGCCAAGGCGACGTTCACCAGGGAGAACAGCGACGTCACGACGTACCTGCGCAAGGCCGGCAGCGCGCCTGAGGACCCCGAACTCGCGGCGATGCCGGCGGAAGTGCGGGGGATGGTGAAGCAGCAGGTGGCACAGATCAACCAGCTCAACGACCGGGCCAAGCTCGAGCAGGTGCTCGCACGCCTGCAGCAGGCGGCGGGCCGGGTGCCGCCGGCGATGAAGCCGGGGTTCGACTACATCATGAAGAAGGCGCAGGAGCACCTCGACAGCCTGCCGCCGGCGCCGCCGGCGAACGCCGCGCCGGCCCCGCCGGCCGCCGACAAGCCGAACGGCTAGGGGCGGGAGGAGGAGATGAAAATGCGAGGCACGTATCGACTGATGACGGCCGCGATCGTCCTGGGCTGGGCCGCCGCGGCGATGGCTGCGGACGGCGCCCCGGCGATCCCCGCGCGGCCTGAGGAACTGAAGTTCGCGCCGCTCGCGTTCAAGGTGCCCGACGCCTCCGCGATGCGGGTGACGCTCGCCAACGGCGTGCCGGTCTACATCGCCGCCGATCGCATGTTCCCGCTGGTGACGGTGCAGGTGTTCTTCCGCGGCGGCAAGTACCTGGAGCCCGCCGGCAAGGAAGGGCTGGCCGAGTTGATGGGGACGGTGTGGCGGACCGGCGGGGCCGGGGCGCTCGACGCCAAGGCGCTCGACGAGGAGCTCGACTTCCTCGCGGCGTCGCTCAACACCTCGGTCGGCGGCGTCTCCGGCAGCGTCAGCCTGAACCTGCTGGCCAAGGACCTCGACCGCGGACTCGCCCTGATGATGGACGTCCTGCAGAAGCCGCGCTTCGAGGAGGACCGCGTCGTCAAGGCGAAGGAGGACATGCTCTCGGAGATGAAGCGGCGCAACGACGAGAGCGCCGACATCGAGGCGCGGGAGTGGGACCGCCTGGTCTACGGTGACGACTACTGGGTCAACCGGCTCGCCACCAAGGCCAGCGTGGACGCCATCACCCGTGACGACCTGATCGCGTTCCACAAGCTCGTCGCCGACCCGGCCAACTTCGTCGTCGCGGTCGCCGGAGACTTCGACCGCGCCGCGATGATCGCCAAGCTCGACGCGACGCTGGGGGCGTGGAAGCGGGCCGGCAAGGGGGTGCCGCCGGTGCCGCAACCGGCCGCGTCGGCCAAGCCCGGCGTGTACGTGGTGAACAAGCCGGACGTCAACCAGGGCCGCGTCTCGATCGGCCACCTCGGCGTCAAGCGGCCGCTCGCCCACGAGTTCGCGCTCGACGTCGCCAACGACATCCTCGGCGGCGGCGGCTTCACGGCGTGGATGATGTCGCGCGTGCGCTCCGACGAGGGCCTCGCGTACTCCGCCTACTCGAGCTACTCGATCGGGGACCTCTACCCGGGGACGTTCCGGGCGTTCTTCCAGTCGAAGTCGGCGACGTGCGCACAGGCCGCGAAGCTCACCATCGACCTGATGAACAAGATGCGCGCCGGCGAGGTCACGGAGAAGGAGTTGGTCACCAGCAAGAACTCGTTCACGGAAACGTTGCCGCGGCTGTTCGAGAGCAAGCTCAGGACCGTGGCGCGTTTCGCCCAGGACGAGCTCGTCGGCCGCCCGCACACCTACTGGTCGACGTATCGCGAGAAGGTCGGGAAGGTGACGATCCCAGCGGTCGGCGAGGCCGCCAGGGCGCACATCAAGACCGACCGCCTCATCGTCCTGGTCGTCGGCAACGTGGCCGAGATCCTCAAGGGGAGCCCGGACCACCCCGAGGCGTCGTTCGCGGCGTTCGGGCCGATCGTGCGCGTGCCGCTGCGCGACCCGCTCACGCTGCAACCGATCAAGGAGTGACGCACCGTAACGGCTCACCGGAGGCGCCCGGGCCCGCCCGGGCGCCTTTGCTATCCTCGACCGGCGTCGGAGGCGGCCGGCGCCGGCGGGGAGCTGACGTGAGCGAGGTGATCGTCCATCGGTTGGCGGGGAGCAAGCGGGCGCTCGAGGCGTGCCGCCTGGTCGAACGGCTGTACGCCGCCGGCAAGCGGGTCGCGGTGTGGGTGGAGGACCCGGGCCGGGCGGCCGTGCTCGACGACTACCTGTGGACGTTCGCGCAGAGCTCGTTCGTGCCGCACTCGTTGGCGGACGCGGCCGGCGCCGACGGCGACCCGGTCGTGATCGTGAGCGGGACGCTGTGCAACCCGAACGGGTCGGACGTGCTGGTGATCGGCGACGGCCGCACGGACCCGGCGGCGGCGGCCTGGCCCGAGATCCACGACCTCGCCAGCGGCGCGGCGGAGGTCGAGGGGAAACTGGCCGCGTGGGCCGCCGCCGGTTTCGCCGCTCGCGACGCCGGGTGAAGCGGCCCAGCTTCCGGCCGCCGGGTGGCGTCAACCGGGAACGAGGACGAGCGCGCCGGTGACGCGCGAACGCTTGACGCGCAGCAGCGCCTCGTTCGCGTCCGCCAGCGGTAGCGCCTCGACCGTGGTGGCGATCGGTACCGCGGCGGCGAGCGCCAGCAGCTCGCGGGCGTCGTCCCTGGTCGCGTTCGCCACCGAGCGCACGACGCGCTCCTGGTAGAGCCGCTGATAGGGAAACCCAGGGAGATCGCTCATCGTTACCCCGGCGCACGCGACGCAGCCGCCGCGTTCGAGACGGGAGAGGGCGAGCGGGACCTGCTCCCCGGCGGGGGAGAAGATCACGGCGTGGTCGAGCGGCGCCGGCGGCGCCCCCTCGGGGAGGCCGGCCCACGCCGCGCCGAGCGCGCGGGCGTGCTCCTGGTGGCGGGCGGCGCGGGTGAAGACGAGCACGTCGCAGCCGACGTGGCGGGCGACCTGGATGGCGACGTGCGCCGAGGCGCCGAAGCCGAAGATCCCGAGCGTGCCGCCCGCCATTGCCCCGGCGAGCCGGAGGGCACGGTAGCCGATGACGCCGGCGCAGAGCAGCGGCGCGGCCTGGACGTCGGCGAACCCGTCGGGGATCGGGTAGGTGAACGCGGCCTCGACGGCGA
>JAKAFI010000308.1 GCA_021818005.1 Acidobacteriota bacterium
CGGTGGGCCGGGCTCGCTCACGGCGCCCCAGCGCGCCGCACGGCCGGCCTTCAGACCCGGAGGCGGCGTAGCCGCGCCGCGGCCCCGGCGTCGGGCGGCGTGGGCACCGCCCGTGAGGAGGAGCTACTCTCGCTTGGGCAACGACATCGAGACGAAAGACCCGCTCACCGCGGAGGTCGGCTGCGTGCGTCCCGCCCGTGGGTTGACGCGGCCAGCCGGGGTCGTCGCCTGGGCGGCACCGAGATCCGGAGGCTGCGGCGGGATCGCGGCCGCGCCGACCGCACCCTCCCCGCTCGTCCCACCCCCCGTCCATCGTGGTTCGACGTCGACGGCGTGCGGTTCGCTGGCCACGCCTTCGGTCGGCCACCACTCGCCGCGCCGGTAGGTGAGGCGCTCCGTCGGGGCGCCGGCATCGCCGGCCACCGTGAACTCCGGGCCGGGCGGCAGCAGGAGTTCGCGCCCCTCGACCCCGACCCGCAGCCGCAGCCGGGCCGCCCGGCTGGGCAGGTTCGGCACATGCCAGACGTACGACGTCGACTGCGGGTTGAGCATCTCGGTGAGGCGCAGCGGGAACGTCAGACCGCCGTCCAGCGAGAGCAGGAGCTCGAACTCCTCCACGCCGCGATCGACCGGCGTCCAGCGCACCGTCACGACACCCCCAGCGCGCAGCGAAGCACCCGCCGCGGGGGCGACGAGCCGCCCGCCCGCACCGTTTCCGGCGGCGAGACGAGCTGTCACGGCGAGAGCAACGGCCAGCACGCGAGCCCGCTGGCCGATCCTGCCCGCTCCGCCGCGGGAGGTTGCGCGGATCCCGTTCACGGCGGCGATGGTACCCGTGCTGCGAGCCCGGTCAAGCCGGCCGCGGGCCACGGAGAGCACCGCCCGGCAAGCAGCGCGCGCGGACGGTCGTAGCCGTACTGCACCCCGGACCGCCCGAGCGCCTCGGGGACGCCGTCGGAGAACACCACGAGCACGTCCCCGGGATGCAGCGGGACCGTCCGCCGCTCATAGACGGTTCCGGAGCGGGCCCCCAGCGGCAGCGTCGACCCGGACGACGCCAGGTACTCGACCCCGGCCGCCGACCGCAGCAACGGCTCGCACAGGCCCGCGTTGACGAACCTCAGCTCGCCACCGGCGGGGTCGAGGACCATCGCGCACAGGGCGGTGAACTGCCGCTTGCCGATCTTCTCGTACATCGCCCGGTTCAGGCTCGACATGATCTCCTCGATGTCGCCTCCCTCCCGGGCCCGCGAGAAGATCATCCCGTCCGACATCAGCGCCGTCATCGCCGCGCGCATCGCCTTGCCCGCCACGTCCCCGACGATGACGCAGAGCAGGCGTCGCTCCCCCGCCAGCCAGAAGTAGTCGTAGAAGTCGCCGCCGACCTCGTGGGCAGGGATGCAGACCCCGCACACCTCGTACGCAGATCTCCCGGCGTGGTTGCGACGGCCGGCGCGTAGAATGGCGGCGGTGGCCGTCCGCATCGACCTCGACGCCCAGCAGGTGACGTGCTCCGTCCACGACCTGCTCCCCGGCCTGCTGCGCCCCGGCCTCGGGGGCCTCGGGGAGGGGTTGGCCCGCCTCTCGGTGGGGGCCGAGCTGCACCGCACCGTCCAGGCCGAGCGTCACGCCGCCGACTCCCGGTACGCCAGCGAGGTCCCGGTCGACGCCACGTTCGCGGCGGACGGTTGGACGCTGCGGGTGCTCGGGCGCGCCGACGGCCTCACCCGCGGCGACGACGGGCGGCCGGTGGTCGAAGAGATCAAGACGCTGCACTTCCGCAGCGAGCTCCACCACCCCCTGGCGCACGAACGGCTCGAGCGCTTCCGCTGGCAGGCTCGCCTGTACGGCTGGTGCCTCTTCCCCGACGGCGACGCGACAGTCCGCGTCCTCCTCGTCGACCTCGGAGGTGATGACCATCGCATCGAAGAGGTCGCGTGGTCGGCGCGGGAGGTCGAGGCGTACCTGCGGGCGCGGCTGCACGCGCTCGTCGCCGCCGAGCGGGCGCGGGAGCACACGCGGGCCGAGTGGCGGCTGGCGGCGGCCGACCTCCGGTTCCCGTTCCCGGAGGTCCGGCCGGTGCAGGCCGAGGCGATGGCCGCCGTCGAGGAGGCGCTCGGCGCTGGCCGCCACCTCCTGCTCGCCGCCCCCACGGGCGTGGGCAAGACCGCCGCCGCCCTCTACCCGGCCGTGAAGCTCGCCCTCGCGACCGGCCGCCGGGTCGCCTTTCTCACGGCCAAGACGCTGCAGCAGCAGCTCGCCGTGGCGACGCTGCAGGCGATGCAGAGCGGCGGCTGGCGCTCGATCCAGATCCGCGCCAAGGCCCGGATGTGTGCCAACCGCGAGGTCGTCTGTCACGAGGAGTACTGCCTCCACGCCCGAGACTACGGCGCCAAGCTGGCACGGCACGGCGTGCTGCCGGCGTTGCTCGCGGAGGCGGCGCACCTCGACCCGGACCGGATCTTCGCGGTCGCCCACGCCGCCGAGGTGTGCCCGTTCGAGGTCTCCCTCGAGCTCGCGGGCGAGGCCAGCGCCGTGGTCTGCGACTACAACTACGTGTTCGACCCCGCCATCGCCCTGTTCGGCCTCGCCGACGAGGGGGCACTCGAGGACACCTACCTGGTCGTGGACGAAGCCCACAACCTCGTCGACCGGGCCCGCGAGTACTTCTCGCCCCGCCTCGGCCGCGCGGCCGTCCGCCAGGCACGCGCGATCGTCGAGGGGCACCGCCAGAAGGTGTGCCGCGAGCTCGACGATCTCCTCGAGGGCCTCGACGAGCTGATCGCCGGCGAGGTGTCCGGTGCGCTCGGGGCACGGGTCGGGAGCGCCCGTATCGAGCTCGACCCCCGCCCTCTCGCCGAGTTCCGGCTCGCCCTCGACGCCCTCGTCGCCCCCTACTTCACCTTCAAGCGCAACGCCGAGCTGTGGCTCGCCCGGGACCCCGTCGTCGACCTCCTGCTCTCGCTCGCTCGCGTCACCGACCTGCTGCAGGACGGCGGGCGAGAGCTCCTCCCGCTGGCCGAGCGGAGCGACGGCGACGAGCCGGACGAGCGGCTGCGCGTCTTCTGCCTCGACGCCGCGCGCTTCACCGGCGCCACGATCGCGCGCTCGGCCGGCTGCATCGCGATGTCGGCGACGCTGGAGCCGTTCGAGTTCTACCGCGACCTCCTCGGCTTCGACCCCGAGCGCACCGACGCGGTGAGCCTGCCTTCGCCGTTCCCGCCCGAGAACCGCCTGATCGTGGCCGTGGACGAGGTCGACACCGCGTACCGCGCCCGTTCCCGCTGGTACGGCCGCATCGCCGAGCTCGTCGCCGAGCTCGCTCCCCCGGCGCGCAACGCCCTCGTTCTTTTCCCGTCCTACGCGTTCCTGCGCGAGGTCGCCGGTCGCCTCGCCGCCCCGGGCCACCGGGTCGAGGTGCAGCGCGGCGGCGACTCCGATACCCTGCGGCGCGACATCCTGGCGCGGCTGCGCGACGGGCGCGAGCCGGTCCTCCTCCTGGCGGTGCTCGGCGGCGTGTTCGCCGAGGGCGTGGACTACCCCGGGGAGATGCTCTCGGAGGTGGTGGTCGTCTCCCCGGCGCTGCCCCAGGTCGGGCCGGAGCGCGAGCTCCTCAAGGCCTACTTCGACGACCGCTACGAGCGCGGCTTCGAGTACGCCTACCTGATCCCGGGGATGACGAGGGTGGTGCAGGCGGCCGGCCGGCTCAT
>JAKAFI010000033.1 GCA_021818005.1 Acidobacteriota bacterium
TCTGCATGAGGATGACGCCCTCGACCGCGTCGTCGCGGGAGTCGAAGCCGAACTGCCCGAGCCGCGGCGCGTGGCCGACGACGACGCGGCCGACGTCGTGCACCAGCACCGGCGTGCCGTCGTGGACGGCGAGGACGACGTCGCCGATCTCCTCGGGGGTGTGCAGGCGGCCGAGGCCGCGGACGTAGTAGAACTGCCCGCCCTGCGAGTAGAAGCCGCCGCCGGCGTTGCCGTTGTTGGCGGCGAGCGCCGCCGCCACCGCCGGCACCGAGAGGCCGGCGCCCGCGAGCCGGGTGGGGTCGAGGAGGACCTGGTACTGCATCGTCTCGCCGCCGAAGCCGGAGTCGTCCGCGACCCCCGGCACGCTCTTGTACTGGCGCTCGACGATCCAGTCCTCGATCGTTTTCAGCTCCATCGGCGTGCGGTCGGGGCTGTCGAGCACGTAGCGGTAGATCAGGCCCGAGGGCGACGACAGCGGCGCCAGCTGCGGCGTCACGCCGTCGGGCAGCGCGGCGCCCCCGGCGCGCTCGAAGGCGAGCTGGCGGGCGAGGTAGTTGTCGGAGCCGAACGCGAACGTCATGCGCACGTCCGAGAGCCCGTACAGGGAGATCGAGCGCAGCGTCGTCATGTGCGGGATGCCGTTCATCTCGACCTCGAGCGGCACCGTGATCAGGCGCTCGACCTCCTCGGCGGCGTGGCCCGGCCACTGGGTGATGAACTCCACCATCGGCGGCGAGAGGTCGGGGTAGGCGTCGACCGGCAGGCGCGAGAACGACCAGATCCCGGCCCCGACCAGCAGCGCGGCGAGCAGGACGGTGAGGAAGCGCTGCTGCAGCGCGGCGGTGACGATGCGGTGGATCAGCGATCCGGTGCGCGAGTGATCGTCGGCCGGCACCACGGGGCGCTCGCTCACTGGCTTTGCGCGAACTGCATGAACAGCCCGCCCTCCACCACCACGCGCTCGCCGGGCGCCAGCCCGGCGGTGATCTCCTGGCGGTCGCCGGCGCGCTCGCCGAGGGTGACCCGATGGCGACCGAAGCTGCCGTCGGCGTTCTCGACGAAGACGAACGGCAGGTCGTCGTCGTCGCGCAGCAGCGCCGAGACCGGCACCATGATGCCGGTGGTCGGCCGGCGCGAGCGGATCGCGACGCGCACGTACATGTCCTTCTTCAGCGCGCCGTCCGGATTGGGCGTGACCACGCGCACCGCGACCGCCCGCGTGTCCGGGTTGACGAGCGCCGAGATGTTGTCCACCGTGCCCGCGCGCGAGATCCCGGCGGTCGCGCTGGTGACCTCGGCCGGATCGCCGAGCGCGACGGACGGCAGGTCGCTCTCGAAGACGTCGGCCATCACCCAGACCGTCGACGTGTCGGCGACGGTGAAGCACGGCGTGGCGCCCGCCTGCAGCAGCTGGCCCGGCGTGATCAAGCGCTCGACCACCGTGCCGGTGAGCGGCGACCGGATGACGCCCTGCGGCGGCGCCACGTCGCGGCCGGCGCGCAGGTCCGCGATCGCCCGCTCGCCGACGCCGAGGGAGCGCAGCTGCTGCACCGCCGCGTCGCGGTCGGCCGCGGCGGAGATCGCGTCGGTCTCGGCCTGCTCCATGTCGCGGCGGGCGATCCCGTCGCTGGCGAACAGCCGTTGATCGAGCGTCGAGATGCGGGCGGCGTTGCGCGCCGTGGCCTCGGCCTTGCGATAGGCGCTGACCGCCGCGGCGAAGTCCGGCGAGACGGTGACCGCCAGCGGTTGCCCGCGCCGGACCGCGGCGCCGAGCTCGACAAGGATGCGCGCGACCGGGCCGGAGAACGGCGCGATCACCTGCGTCGCCCGGTCGCCGTCGAAGGCGACCGTCCCGGTGGCCTGGACGGTGCGGAAGAACGGCGCCCGGGCGACGGTCTCGACGTGGATCTTCTCACGCTGCCCGGGCTCGAGCGTGAACGCGGACGGGTTCGCGGGAGGGTCGGCTGGACGCGTTCCGCCGCGCGTGCATGACGACAGTGCAGCGATGGTGGCAACGGCGCCGAGCGCTGCAACGAAGGGGCGGGGGCTACTGGACATGGGGGTCTCCTGACGGCATCGGCAGCGGCGCGCCCACGGCGCGCTCGAGGTCGGCGACCGCGTCGTCGGCGGCGCCGAGGGCGTCGGTGTACTGGGTCCTGGCGTCGAGCATCGCGCGTTTGGCGTCGAGCACGTCGAGCGCGGAGGAACCGCCGAGCGCGTAGCTCACCGAGGCCACGCGGTAGGCGTCGGCGGCCTCGGGAAGGAGTTGATCGCGGAGGTAGGCGACCTGGCGCAGCGCGGTGTCGGCGTTCGCGAACGCGGTGCGGACGTCGAGCGCGACCTGGGCGTCGAGGTCGCGGGCGTCGGCGGCGAGCTCGCTCTCACGGTGGCGCGCCTCCGCGATGAACCCCTTCTCGTGCTGCCGGAAGAAGAGCGGGATCGTGAACGAGGCCGCGGTGGAGAACGCGGCCGGGCTGCCCGCGGTGAAGTTGCGCGAGAGCGTGAGGCTGAGGTCGGGGAGCCAGTACCGGCGCGCCAGCGTGGTGACGTCCCGCGCCGCCGCCCGGTCGGAGGCCAGGCCGGCGATCTCCGGCCGCGACGCGAGGGCGAGCGCCTCGAGCGTGTCCAGGTCGGGAAGGCGCGGCGGCGCCGCGAGGACGTCGGTGGTCTCGAGCGGCGCGCCGAGGGGGCGGGCGAGCAAGCGGTTGAGCGCGGCGCGCGTCGTGGCGACGGCGCGGGCGTTGGCGATGAGGTCGTTCTCGGCCTGCGCGACGTCGACCCTCGCTTTGAGCACGTCGAGCTTGGCGACCGTCCCGGCCTGGTAGCGCGCCTCGGTCTTGGCGAGGAACCCCTGCGCGAGCTGCTTGGCTTCTTCGAGATCGACGCCGTGTTGCGCCGCGACCAACACGGCGTCGTACGCCTGCGCGGTCGTGAACGCGAGCTGCTGGCGCAGCTGCGTGAGGGAGAACTCGGCCGAGCGAACGGCCGCAGTGGCGGCCTTCCCCGCGAGGCGGAGCTTCTCGGGGAACGGGATCGTCAACGCGAGGCCGATGTCCTTCGCCGTAGCGGTGCGCGGGCTGAGGAAGTTCTGTTCCTGCTCGAGCGTCGTGGCGACGGCGGCGTCGGGCAGCGCCGTGGCCTCGGCGACGCGGGCGCGAGCCTGGGCGACCTGCTCGATCGCGGCGGCGACGGTCGGGTTCTCGGCCAGGGCCTGCGCGATCGCCTGCGCCCGCGAGAGGCGCAGCGTCGCCGGCGCTGCAGGCACGCGCGGCGCGGCTGCGGCCGGCCACACGGCGGCGGCGAGAAGTAGGGCAGACACAGCAAAGGTTCGGATCACGTCTCCTCCCGGTTGCGACCTCATCGTCGCGTGAACCCGCGAGCACGACCGCGGGGCGAAGCGTTTCAGGCGGCGAGGCGGGAGGTGGGTGGGGCGCGCGCGGCGCGGTGGAGCGGGATCCACGGCGCGGGGACGAGATCGGGTGGTGGCGGGAAGACGACGGCGACGGCCGGCGCGGTGGTGATATCGAGGTGCGCGAGGGTGCCGACGGCGATCGGCCCGGCGGCGCACGCCGGGCAGTCGGGCGCCGGCGTGGTGCGGGCGGGGTGCAGGTGTGGGGTGGCGCGGCCCGCGGTGCAGGGGTGCGCGATGTGCGACTCGAGCGCCGCGCGCGGCGCGATGTGGTTATGCGTCGGCGCCGGCGCAACCAGCACCACAACGAGCGCCATCGCGATCACGCTCAACGTCCGTACGGAGAAGCTGCGACCAAGTCCCATCCGCGCGCACCTTAGCCCGCTTCGCCCGAGGCGTCAAGCGAGGCCCGCGGTCGAGCCGCGACGCGAAGGATGGCGGCCGGGGCGCCAGGTGGCGAGGGATGTCGTGTGTCGGGTGGACCGTCGAGTTCGTGGCGAGAGTCGCCGCCGGTCGAGGCGTGCGACGGGACGAGAGGGGGCGGTTTCGACCACGTGAGGCGCGTCAGAAACGGCGAAGGCGGCTGTGCGCCGCCTTTGAAGCCGATGCGTTGAGACGTTTGAGGGAAGCTTCCACTTGCGATCGTGGAGTCATCCCACGATGGAGACACCGCGCGGCTTGAGACGCCACGCGCGCCGGCCGCACGACGGACGGCGCTCGTGGGCTCGCCAGCCGCAGGCTTACTTCGCTGCCTTCTTCGGCGCGGCCTTCTTGACGGCCTTCTTGACGGCCTTCTTCGGCGCGGCCTTCTTGACGGCCTTCTTCGGGGCGGCCTTCTTCACAGCCTTTTTCGCCGCCGGCTTCTTGGCAGCAGCCTTCTTCGCGGGTGCTTTAGCAGTTGGCATTGTGCTCCTCCTTGGTTGGATTATACACACAGGATTGGTTTGTCAAGCCCTTCCTCGCGCCGAGCGCGCGACGCGCGAGCGCGGCGCTCGAACTCGAGCCGCGAGCGGACACGCGCGCGAGCGTCGGCGCGGCGAGCGCTCGGCACCGGGAAGAACCTTTCGCAGCGGCCCGCGTAGAGCAAAGCGGGAGGTGCACGATGGCTGCGATCGCTGGAAAGTGCGCGCGCTGCATGAGGGACGTGCCGGCCGACGCGCGCTTCTGCCCGGTGTGCGGCGCGCGCGTTGCCGGCGCGCCGCGACCGTTGCGCCGCCGGCGAGAGAACGAGAAGCTCGCGGGCGTGTGCGCTGGCCTGGCCGACAACTTCGATCTCGACGTCACGCTGGTGCGCGCGATCTATGTGATCGCGACCTTCTTCACCGGCATCGTCCCGGGCCTGCTGCTGTACCTCGTGCTCGCGCTCGTGATCCCCGCAAGCTGAAGCCGCCGCGCGCGGTCGCGCGCCGCGGCTGGCGGCGGAGTCCGGTGCCAGCCGCTCGCGGTTTGCGCGCCGTGCGGCTATCGTTGGCTCATGACATACGAGCCGGTCCTCACGCCGCACCGATCGATCCGCGCGTTCCGCGCTGCGCCGCTGCCGTCGGGCATGCTCGAGCGGCTGGTCGCAGAGGCGCAACGCGCGCCGACGGACGCGACGGCTCAGATGTACTCGTTCGTGCGCGTGGCCGACGTCGAGCGGAGGGCGCGCATCGCCGCGCTCTCCGGCGAGCAGGAGCACGTGCGCACGGCGGCCGAGTTCCTCGTCGTGTGCGCCGACGTCCATCGGCTCGCGCGCTTGCTCGAGCTGCACGGGCGCGCGCTCGGCGCATTCCCCGCCACGGGGCTGCACTTCGCGACGGTGGACGCCACGCTGGCGGCGCAGCGGCTGATCGACGCCGCGGAGTCGGTGGGACTCGGCACCGTGTGCATCGGCGGCATCCTCAACGGCGTCGAGGAACTCGTCGAGCTCCTCGCGCTGCCGCGGGGCGTGCTGCCGCTTTTCGGGCTCTGTCTCGGCTGGCCGGCGGAGGAGCCGGTGCGGCGGCCACGCGTCGCGATCGGCTCGGTGCTCCACACCGACCGCTACGGCGAGCAGACGCCAGCCGCGGCCGCCGCCGACGTGTCAGCGATGGCGGCGATCACGCGCAGCGGCGACTGGCCGTCGGTGCTCGCGCGCTACTTCGCGGTCGGGGGAACGATGGAGGAGCGTGAGCCGGCGCTGCGCCGCGTCCTCGAGCGCCAGGGCTTCGCCTGGCGTTGAGGCGGGCGGAGGAGAGGCGTGGTCCGTGGTCAGTGGTCCGTGTTCCGAAGAGACAGCCGCGAAGAGCGGAAGCGGGCGCGCAGGGCTTCGAGGCGGCGGACACTGACTCTCGTTGCGGGCCCCGGGCGGCGCATCTCGTCTCCGTTGTGCCCCGGATCCCTCGGACCACGGACCACGGACCACTGACCACGTCGTTCCCGCCCCGCTATACTGCGCGCGTGTCGCGTCCCCTGATCCTGGTGAGCAACGACGACGGCTATCACTCGGAAGGAATCCGGGTGCTCGCCGAGTCGCTGCAGGGCCTCGGCGAGGTGTGGGTCGTCGCTCCCGACCGCGAGAACTCGGCGGTCTCCCACGCGCTCACGCTCTCGCGGCCGCTGCGCCTGACGCGGTTCGCGGAGCGCGGCTTCGCGGTCGACGGCACGCCCACCGACTGCGTCACGATCGGGGTCGGCCACCTGCTCAAGGGACGGACGCCGGACCTCGTGGTGTCGGGGATCAACTTCGGCGCCAACATGGGCGACGACGTGCACTACTCCGGGACCGTCTCGGCCGCGTTCGAAGCCGTCATCCTGGGCGTCCCCGCCGTCGCGATCTCGCAGGTGACTACGAGCGAGTTCTCGTTCGCGTTCGCGGGGCGGTTCGCGCGCCTGATTGCGGCGCGCGTGCTCGACCGCGGGCTCCCCGCCGGCGTGCTGCTCAACGTCAACGTCCCGCCGAACCACCCGAGCGGCGTGCGCTTCACCCGGCTCGGGAAGCGGACGTACGGCGAGGGGGTCGTCGAGGACACCGACCCGCGCGGGCGGAGGTGCTACTGGATCGGCGGCGGCGACCCGGTGTGGGAGGACATCCCGGGGACGGACTTCGCCGCGGTCGCCGCGGGCTACACCTCGGTGACGCCGTTGCACCTCGACATGACCGACCGGGAGCAGCTGCGGCAGCTCGAGGGCGAGGCGGCGGCGTGGGACCTGGAGGGCTCCTGAGGTGAGCGCGGTCCCGGTGCGACGCAAGGTGCTGATCGACTATCTCCGCAGCGCCGGCATCGCGGACGACCGGGTGCTCGCCGCGATCGCCGCGGTGCCGCGCGAGCGGTTCGTGCCCGACACCCTGCGCCACCAGGCGTACGAGGACTACCCGCTGGAGATCGGCGAGGGGCAGACGATCTCGCAGCCGTCCGTGGTCGCCCGCATCACCGAGCTCGCCGAGGTGACGGCGCGCGACCGCGTGCTCGAGATCGGCGCCGGCTCCGGCTACCAGGCGGCGGTGCTGGCGCAGCTCGCGCGCTTCGTGTTCACCGTCGAGCGCCTGCCGCGCCTCGCCGAGACGGCCCGCGGCCGGCTCGCGGGGCTCGGGTACCGCAACGTGTCGGTGCAGGTGATGGACGGCACGCTGGGGTGGCGCGCCCAGGCGCCGTTCGACGCGATCATCGTCAGCGCGGCGGCCCCGGCGATCCCGCACGCGCTCGTCGACCAGCTCACCGACGGCGGCCGTCTCGTCATTCCGATCGGTGAGCTGCGGCTGCAGGAGCTGGTGCGGGTGGTGCGGCGCGGCGACCGCGTCGAGGAGACGAGACACGGGCCGGCGACGTTCGTGCCGCTGGTCGGCCGCGACGGGTACTGAGGCGGAGCGAAGGGTTGGAGCACGACCGATGACCGCGAAGCTGTTCACCGTCAGGGGCCGGGTGCAGGGCGTCGGGTTCCGCTACTTCGTGCTGCGCGAGGCGCAGGCCCGCGGCGTGGCCGGCTGGGTGCGCAACCTGCCCGACGGCACGGTCGAGGTGCTCGCCGCGGGTGAGCCGGCTCTCCTCGACGCGTTCGAGGGGCGGCTGTGGCACGGACCGCCGCACGCGCGCGTCACCGAGGTCGTGGCGGCCGACGCCGACGCGCCCGACTCGCCCGGGTTCCGCGTGCTGACGACGGCGTGGTGACCCGGCGGCCGCCGCCGGACTTGTGATTTCGCAGTCGCCCGACTAGCATCCGCTCGGCGTGGGGCTGTAGCTCAGTTGGATAGAGCAGCGGTTTCCTAAACCGCGTGTCGGAGGTTCAAGTCCTCTCAGCCCCGCCACCCCGCGAGTCAGTCGCTGTGGGCGTAGGCCGGCGCCGGGACACGGCCGCCGACCTCTCCGGAGACCACGAGACGGTTCGTGCGCGCCATGCAGTCGGGGCAGACGACCCGGACCGGCGACAGCTCGTTGTCGGCGATCTCGCCCTCAACATAGAGCCCCGTGCAGGCGCGCAGGCAGCTGTCGCACACCGCTTCCCGAGTCGCATCGAAACGCCACACCGGTCCGGCCATCGTGCTCGTCCCCCGTGCTTCGGATGGTTCGCGGGGGCCCCGCAGGGCCCCCACGACGCTTCCTATCGTACCGCAACCGCCTTCCCGCGCCGGCCTCAGAACGGGATGTCGTCCTCGTTCTCGGGCGGGAACTCCGGGGCCTCGCCGCCGCCGCTGCCACTGCCCCCGCCGGACTCGCCGCCCTGCGGCTTGGGTCCGACGAAGCGGATGGTCTGGGCGATGATCTCGGTGAAGTAGCGCCGGTTACCCTTGTCGTCGTCGTAAGTGCGGGTACGGATCGAGCCCTCGACGTAGATCGACCGGCCCTTGCCGAGGTACTGGCCGCAGAACTCGGCGAGCTTGCCGAACGCGACGATGTTGTGCCACTCCGTCTGGTCCTGCCACTTGCCCTCTTTGTCCTTGCGCCTCTCGTTGGTCGCCAGCGCGAACTTGGCCACGGCCATGCCGCTCGGGCTGTGCCGCAGTTCGATATCGCGGCCGATGTTTCCGATCAGGATCGCCTTGTTGACGCTCATCGTTCGCCTCCCGGCGTGGACGGTTCTCTAGAATACCAAATCCCGGCGCGAAAGACGAGCGCCCCACACGGTGACCGGCCGTCGGGGTGGAGGAGGACGCCGGGCCGGCCCGGGCTGCGATCAGCGCAGCGCGTGCACCAGGCCGATGATGAGGCCGTAGTAGACCGCGCTCTCGGCGATACGGCCGAACTTCTCTTGCCCCGACAGCGTGTGCCAGTCGGACGCGAACGGCCCCGCGAGCACGAGCCGCATGTCGGCCCCGGGGGGGACCGCGAGCAGGCCGGCCGCGGTCATCGGCGGCCGGGTGCTGACGATGCCGGAGTCGCGGGACGCGGCCTCCTCGCGGGCGAGCCCGAACGACAGGCGCACCATCGGGTCGCTCCACCAGACCCGGCGCAGCGAAGAGTCGAACTCGGCGTGGCCGCGTTCCTGCGGCGGCGCCAGCACCGTGTCGAGGTCGAGCGAGAGACGGCGGGCGGCCGCCGGGGTCGCGCTCTGACCTGGCGTGGGCGTCGGGGCGGGCGGCTCGGCGGCCGCGACACCCGTGACCAGCAACGACGCGAGCAGTGGGAGGATGGTTCGCATTCGCGCCTCCTTCCCGTCGCTATCCAATATCGGTCCGGCCGCTCCCGTTTGCTAGAGTGAGCGCGATGACGACGAGAAGGCGCCTGGTGACCGCCACCGGAGGGATGGCGGCGGTGACGGTCGCGAGCCGGTTCTCGGGCCTCGTGCGCGACAACGTGATCGCGAGGCTGCTCGGCGCCGGGATGGTCAGCGACGCGTTCGTCACGGCGTTCCGTATCCCCAACATGTTCCGGGCGTTCCTGGCGGAGGGGACGCTCCAGGCCGCGTTCATCCCCACGCTGGCCGAGCTGAAGAAGAGCCGGGACCCGGAGGCGGCGAGAGAGTTCGTGCGCGCGATGACCGGTGCGCTGCTGATCGCGCTGCCGATCATCGTCGCCGTCGGCATCCTCGCGGCCCCGCTCCTGGTGACGATGGTGGCCGCCGCGTTCGTTCGCGACCCGACGGAGTTCGCTCTCGCCGTCAAGCTCACCCGGCTCATGTTCCCGTACCTGGGGCTGATCTCGCTCGCGGCGCTGGCCCAGGGCGTGCTCAACGCTTCCGACCGCTTCCTCCTCCCGGCGGCGATGCCGATCGCCGTCAACTTGTGCATCGTGGCCGGAACCGTCACCGGCGTGGTGATCTTCAAGGGCAGGCCGGAGTGGATGGCGGTCGGGGTGCTCGCCGGCGGCCTCGCGCAGTTCGGCGTCCAGGGCCTTGCCTGTCGCGGCCTCGGCCTCGCGCTCGTCCCCGGACCTCGCGCGTTCTCGCATCCCGAGGTCCGCCAGGTGCTTCGCCTCATGATCCCGGGCATCCCCGCGCTCGGCATCTACCAGATCACGCTCCTTCTCTCCAACCAGCTCGCGGCCAACCTCGGCCCAGGCGCGGTGTTCTGCGTCTACAACGCCTCCCGCCTCAACGAGCTGGTGTACGGCGTCCTCATCGTGCAGCTGACCACGGCCGTGCTGCCAATGCTCGCGGCCGAACGCGTCAGCGACGAGGAGGGGGCGCGGAGGACGCTCGCGTTCGCGCTCCGGCTGCTCTCGTCGGTGGCGATCCCGAGCACCGTGTTCAGCGTGCTCCTCGCGGCCCCGATCGCGGGCGCGCTGTTCGGGGGGGGGCGCTACACGCTCGAGGCGGTCCACACGACCGCCGGCGCGCTGGTGATGTACTCGCTCGGGATGCCGTTCCTCGGCCTTACCAAGCTGCTGGCCAGCACCTCGTACGCGTGGAAAGACACCAGGTCGCCGCTCATTTCGGCCGCGGCGAACCTGGCGGTGTTCGCGGTCTTCGGCCTGATCCTGCCGGGACGGATGGGCGTGCCCGGCGTCGCCGCGGCGGCCTCGTGCGGGCAGGTCGCAAACGCCGCGACGCTGCTCTGGCTCGACGGGCGCCACCGGCGCCTGCCGCGTGTTCGTCAGATCGCGCCCGCGACGGCGCGTCACCTCGCGGCGGCGGCCGGGCTGGGACTCGTAGCCTACCTCCTCAACCGCGCCGCGCCGGTGCCGCTGCACACCAGCGTCCGCTCGCTGGCGCAGCTGGCGGCGTACGGCGTCGCCGCGGCCGGCACGTACCTCGCTCTCCTCGTCGTCCTCGGGGCCGAAGAGTGGCGCGAGGCGCGCGAGCTGCTGCGGCGGCGGAGGTCGGCGTGAGAGTGGTGGCACAGCGGGTCCGGCGCGCCGCGGTGACGGTCGGCGGCGAGACGGTCGGGCGGATCGGCCAGGGCCTGGTGCTCCTCGTCGGGATCGAGCGCGGCGACACGCAAGCCGAGGTGGAACGAGCGGCGGCCCGGTTCGCGACGCTGCGCGTGTTCGCGGACGAGCGCGGCCACATGAACCGCGGCCTCGACGAGGTCGGCGGCGAGGTCCTCGTCGTCTCGCAGTTCACGCTCGCCGGCTCGATCAGGCGCGGGCGCCGGCCGGACTTCGCCGGCGCGGCCCGCCCGGAGGCCGCCGAGCCGTTGGTGGACGCGTTCGTCGCGGCGCTGCGGGCGCAGGGGGTGCGTGTCGCCACCGGCGTCTTCCGCGCCGACATGCAGGTCGAGCTGGTCAACGACGGCCCGGTCACGTTCGTCTGGGACGACCCCGAGAGAAGAGCAGTCGAGAGTCAAGAGTGAGGAGTTGCAAAGAAAAGACAGGGGAAGACAGTAGAGGGTAGAAGGAAGAGGAAGGACAGAGTTTCTGCCAGGTTGTCTTCCTTCTTCCCTCTCCCTTCTCCCGTCTCATCCACTCCTCAGGGTTGCTACGGCAGGAGCTTGATCGGCTCCGGGGTGAAGCAGACGATGAAGACGGCGAGGCAGACCCAGCCGAGGATGCGGCGGCGGCGGTCGAGTTCGCCGTGCTCGTCGGGGATCCACGGGTGGCGCACGCGCATGACCAGCGCGATGACGGCCCACAGCCACCACCCCGGCCACCAGAAGCCGAGGACCACGAGGACCGCCAGCAGCGGCCAGGCGACCCGCCGCTGCCACGGCCCGAGCGTCGCGTAGGCGACGTGGCCGCCGTCGAGCTGGCCGAACGGCAGCAGGTTGAGGGCGGTGACGAGCAGGCCGAACCACGCCGCGAACCCCACCGGATGAAGGAGGAGGTCGCCGCCGGGGGGGATGTTCGGGTGGACGAGCCAGGCGAGGGCCTTGAACGCGAGCGGCTCGCCGAAGATCATCGCGCCGGTGGGCGGGAGTGCGGCGACCGGGGTCGAGAGCGAGATCCCGGCGAAGAGGACGGGCAGGGCAACGACGAAGCCCGCGAGAGGTCCGGACGCGCCGACGTCGAACAGCTCGCTCTTGGTCATCAGCGGCGAGCGGATGCGGATGAACGCGCCGAGCGTGCCGATGCCGAACGGGACCGGGATGAAGAACGGCAGGGTGGCGTCGAGGCGGTGGTAGCGGCAGGCGACGTAGTGGCCCATCTCGTGTGCGAGCAGGATTGCGAGCAGCGGGAGCGAGAACTCGAGGCCGGCGGTGACGACCGCCGGGTGGAAGAGGAGGTCGAGGAGCGAGCGCGGCTTGAACGTCGACGGGACGTCGCCGAACGCGATCCCGCCGACGAGCGTTGTGGAGACGAACGTGGTGAGCAGCAGGAGAACGTGCAGCCAGAGACGTTGCGGTGGCGGCGGGATACGGCGAACGACCCCGACGGGAACGCCGTCGGGGCCGATGATCTCAATGTCCTGGTCGGGGCTCGACACCTAGCCGATCACCCGCAGCGCCTTGCCGGGCTTGAAGCGGATCGTCTTCCCCGGCGGGATCGCGACCTCGACGCCGGTCTTGGGGTTGCGCCCGATCCCACGCTTGCGGTTCTTGACGAGGAACACCCCGAAACCGCGCAGCTCGATGCGCTCACCTTCGGTGAGAGCATCGCGCATGGCATCGAACACCGCGTTGACGGCCTCGTTCGCCTTCGCCTGCGAGAGGTCAACGGTACCCATGACTTTGCGCACCAGGTCGGCCTTGATCATGCAACCCTCCACCTTCAGACCGCGTCAACCTAGTCCGACGGCACGGCTTCTGTCAAGCGGGCGCCGGCCCGGACCTTCTGCCGCAAGACCAGGATCTCGGTCGCGAGCCCGGCGAGCCGAGCGACCTCCTGGACGAGGGGGATCGAGATCCCGGCCACGCCTCCCGCGCCCTGGTCGAGCCAGAGGAAGGCGACCACCTTGCCCCGGACCCGGACCGGAACCACGACCGCCTCGGTCGGCGGCGGGTCGCCGAGCGCGTCGAGCAGGAGTGTGTTGCCCTCGCCGCCGCCCAGGGGCCCGACGTGGATCTCCACTCCTTGCGAGAGGTTGAGCAGGAGCGACGGCCGGTCGAGCGGCAGCAGGAGGTTGTGGAAGTCCTCGGCCCCAATGGCGTCGCCGCGCGACCGCCACCCCGTGACCTTGCCCTGGTACACCGAGAACAGGGCGACGCGGAACGCGCTCCCGGCCAGGCTCTCGACGACGAGATCGGCGACGCGGTCGCGGTCGGCCGCGTCGGCGAGCGCTTCGCCGAGCCGGGCGGCGCCACCACGGGCTTGTACGGCCGACTCGATCGGACCCAGCCGGGGGAAGGTCGCGGCCGCCACCGCCGGCGCTGGGAGGGCTGCGGCGTCGAGGCCGCGCATCAGCTCCGGGACCGCTGATTCCAAACGCCAGAACTGGCGCCACTCGCGCCCGCTCAACCGGGCGGGCGGGGGAGGTGGGGCGGCGGTCGCGCGGCTCGCCGTGGCCGCGACCGCCAACGCCGCGGCGAGCGTGGCCTCGGTGCCGATGTGCGGGCGCGGCGTCAGGCCGGTCAACCTTGCGACCTCGTCCACGACCAGGAGGTTGTTCGGGTCGACCATCGCGACGTCGAGCGACCGGCCATGGCGCGCGAACGGCAGCACGAGGTTGCGCTTGGCGAACGCCAGCGGCACGAGGGCGCGGATCTCGGAGGGCGCGGTCGTGAGCTGCAGCGTGGTCACCGGCGGGTAGCCGGTCTGCCGGGTGAGGGCCTCGAGCAACGTCCCCTCGTTGATCACCCCGAGACGCACGAGCCAGGTCCCGAGACGGCCACCGTTGCGCCGGCACGCCTCGAGGCCGCTGCGTAGCCCGTCCGGGGAGATCGCTCCCTGCTCGATGAGAATCTCGCCGAGTCGCTTGGTCACGATCGTGCTCCTGGGCGAAGTATAACCGCGCGGACCCGCCGGAGACGGGCGCGCCTCACGCTCCGGGCGGGTGAGCGAGCGGAAGGTACATCAGCAGCGCGTCCTCACCGTCGGCGTAGTAGCGGGGACGGCGGGCGATCACGTTATAGCCGAGGCGACGGTAGAGCCGGAACGCGCCGCGGTTGGACGGCCGCACCTCGAGAACGACGGCGCGCGCCGAGGCCTTCTCGGCCTCGCTCCTGGCCTCCGCCAGCATCGTGGTGGCGATCCCGCGGCCCTGGTGGAGCGGGTGGGTGGCCACCTTGAGGATGTGCAGCTCGTCGAGCTGCCAGCAGGCGAAGAGGTAGCCCGCGAGGAACCCGTTGTCGGTGTCGACCACGATCTGGAAGCGCAGCGGCTGGCCGACCTCCTGCACGTAGAGGTGCGCCGGCCACGGGTCGGTGAAGACCTCCGCTTCGAGGGCGGCGACCGCGGGGACGTCCTCGATGCGGGCCGGGCGGCTCAGGAAGCCTTGCGGGAGGGCGGCCATGGCGGTTGGGGTGCTGCGGGACGAGAGGCCGGAGCCGGTTCGAGGTAGACGGGGACCAGCGTCGTCGCGTCGAGCGACGTCTCGGCCTCCAGGAGGAGGAGAAGCGCCTCGGCGGTGGAGCGCGGCGCGGCCGCGAGCGGCGTGCCGATCGGGACGGCGAACCCGACCGGCGCCACTACCGGGCGCTCGGAGTCGGCGAGCGACTCGACCGCCGCGATCGCCGGCGCGCCGGCGGGGACCGGGGCGCCGTCACGGGAGAACGCCTGCGTGTAGGCGAAGCCGCGCCGGGCGGGTTGCACCGCCAGGCACTCTTGGGCGTCGGTGCGGGTGGCCTGGGCGAGCAACGAGGAGAAGCCGTGCGCGGGGATGCCGAGGGCGGCCGCGAGGCCCTGGGCCGTGGCGAGCGCGACCCTGACCCCGGTGAACGAGCCCGGCCCGCGCGAGGCGACCACGGCCGCGATGGCCTCGCGCCCGAGGCCGGCGCCGCGGACGAGGAGGTCGATCGCGGCCACCACGAGCTCGGAGCGCGGCGTTGCCCCGGCGAGCGCGACGAAGCCGGTGGCGCTCCCCTCGACGGCCAGCGCCAGCTCGAGGCGGGGGCCGCACGCCGCGATCGCGAGGACGGTCTTCACGCCGCCAGTCTTGCCTGCCGGGCGCGGCGCGTCAAGGGTGCGCGGCACGCTACAATCGCGGCGAGATGAAGCAGACACCGATGCTGCAGCAGTACCTGGAGCTCAAGGCGCAGGTCGAGGACGCCCTACTGCTGTACCGTCTCGGCGACTTCTACGAGCTCTTCTTCGAGGACGCCGAGAAGGCGTCCCCGATCCTCGGGATCGTCCTGACCAAGCGCCGCCACAACGACGAGACCACCTCCCCGATGTGCGGCATCCCGCACCACGCGGTGACGAGCTATGTCGGCAAGCTCCTCGACGCCGGCCTCAAGGTGGCGATCGCGGAACAGGTGGAGGACCCCGCCAAGGCGGGAGGGTTGGTGCGCCGCGAGGTCATCCGCGTGCTCACGCCGGGCACCGTGACCGAGCCCGAGCTGCTGGCGGACGGGGAGCGGCGCTGGCTCGTCGCGGTGCGGCCGTCCGGCGCCGAGGTGGCGGTCGCGTTCCTGGAGGCGGCGTCGGGCGAGTTCGGCGGCACCGCGAGCCCGACGCGGGTGGAGGCGCGCGAGCTGCTGGCGCAGCTGCGCCCGTGCGAGGTGCTTCTCCCCGAAGGCGCGGCGGCCGATGACCTCGGAATCAACGGCGCGACGGTCGTGACCGTGCGGCCGGCGGCGTGGTTCGACGCCGCGCGCGGCGAGGAGCGCCTGCGCGGCGCGCTCGGCGTCGGGTCGCTGCGCGCGTTCGACCTGGTCCCCGGCGAGGCGCTGGTCGGCGCCGCGGGCGCGCTGCTCGAGTACGTGCGCTCGACGCAGGGGGAGATGCCGCGCCACCTGCGCGGCTTCGAGCGGCGGCGGCCGGGCGGCGTGGTCGTCCTCGACGCCGCGGCCGTGCGCAACCTCGAGATCGTGCGCGACGCCTCCGGCCAGCGGAGCGGGAGCCTGGCCGCCGTGCTCGACGCCACCGTGACGCCGATGGGGTCGCGGCTGCTGCGCGACTGGCTGCTGCGGCCGCTCGCCGACGCGGCTGCGGTGTCGGCGCGCCACGACGCCGTGGCGGCGCTGGTCGAGGAGCCCGGCCGCCTCGCGGCGCTGCGCGCCCTGCTGGCCCGGGCCGGGGACCTGGAGCGGCTGGCGTCGCGGCTCGGGTTGTCGCAGGCGCGGCCCGGCGAGCTCGCCGGGTTGCGCGCGGCGCTCGCGGTGCTCGGCCCGCTGCGGGCGGAGCTTGCGGCGTCGCCGAGCCAGCTGCTCGCGGCGCTCGGCGCCGGGGCGGACCCGCTCGACGACCTCGTCGAGGACCTCGCGACGACGCTCGCGGAGGAGCCGCCGGCGCTGCTCGGGCCGGGCGTCATCCGCGCCGGCGCCGACGCCGAGCTCGACGAGAGCCGGCGCCTGGCGCACGGCGGCAAGGAGCTGCTCGGCGAGCTGGAGGCGCGCGAGCGGGCGCGCAGCGGCATCGGCAACCTGCGCGTCCGCTACAACCGGGTGTTCGGCTACGCGTTCGAGGTGTCCAACAACTACCGCGACCGGGTGCCGCCCGAGTGGGTGCGGCGGCAGACGCTCGCCGGCGCCGAGCGGTTCGTCACCCCCGAGCTCGAGGAGCTCGAGCGCCGCATCACCGGCGCCGAGGCGCGCGCCGGCGAACGGGAACGCGAGCTCTTTGCGGCGCTGCTCGAGCGCTGCGCCGGCAAGGCGGGCCGGCTGGCGGCGACGGCGCGCGCGCTGGCGGCGGCCGACGTGCTGTCGGCGTTCGCGGAGCGCGCACGGCACGCCGATTACCGGCGGCCCCGCCTGGTCGCGGGCGCGCGGGTGCGCCTGACCGGCGGCCGCCACCCGGTGGTCGAGGAGCTGCTGCGCGCCGCGTTCGTGCCCAACGACGTGGAGCTCGACGGGGAGCGGCGACAGATCGTGCTGCTCACCGGCCCGAACATGGGCGGCAAGTCCACCTACCTGCGCCAGGTGGCGCTGGCGGTGATCATGGCGCGGGCGGGCTCGTTCGTCGCCGCCGCGGAGGCGGAGATCGGCGAGATCGACCGCGTCTTCACCCGCGTCGGCGCGGCCGACGACCTGGCCCGGGGCGAGTCCACCTTCATGGTGGAGATGACCGAGGTGGCGAGCATCCTGCGCCACGCGACCGAGAACTCGCTCGTCATGCTCGACGAGGTCGGGCGGGGGACCGCGACGTTCGACGGTCTCTCGATCGCCTGGGCCGTCGTCGAGGCGCTGCACGGCCCGGCCGGCAGCCGCGGTCCGCTGGTGCTGTTCGCGACCCACTACCACGAGCTCACCGACCTCGCCGACCGCCTCGACCGCGTCGTCAACGCGTCGGTGGCGGTGAAAGAGTGGCAGGGGAACGTCCTCTTCCTCCACCGCGTCGTCCCGGGGCCGTCGGACCGCTCGTACGGCATCCATGTGGCGAAGCTGGCGGGCGTGCCCGACGCGGTGTGCCGGCGCGCGGGCGAGGTCCTGCTCCAGATCGAGCGGCAGGAGCTCAAGGTCGTCGAGGCCGCGGCGCCGGGGCCGCACCAGGTGCAGCTCGACCTCTTCCCCGCGGCCGAGGGCGTGGTGCTCGACCGCATCCGCAGCGCCGACTTGGATCGCCTGACGCCGCTGGAGGCGCTCACCCTGCTCGCCGAGCTGAAGCGGGAGACCGAGCGGTGAGCGCGTTCCTCGCGTGCGGCGTCGCCGGCGCCGAGCTGGACGAGGGCGAACGCGCCCTCTTCGAGGCGCTGCGGCCGGGAGGGATCGTGCTGTTCGCGCGCAACGTCGCCGGGCGCGAGCAGCTCGCGGCGCTGGTGCGCGAGTTGCGGGCGCTGCCGTCGCGGCCGTACGTCGCGGTCGACCTCGAGGGCGGGCGGGTCAACCGCCTCGCCGCGCTGCTCGGCCCGCTGCCGGCGGTGGGGGACGCGGCGCGGGCGGGGACGGAGGCGGTGCGGGCGCTCGGCGAGGCCGCGGGCGCCGCGTGCGCCCACTTCGGCATCGGCGTCGACCTCGCGCCGGTCGCCGACGTGGCGCGGCCGGACGGCTGGCTCGCCGGCGAGGCGCGCTGCCTCGGCGCCACGGCG
>JAKAFI010000309.1 GCA_021818005.1 Acidobacteriota bacterium
CTCGCCGCGGTCGCGGAGGAAGAGCCGCCGCGCGCGCTGCGCGAGCGCGCGCTCGCGGCCGCGAGCAGCGCCTGGCCGGACGCAGACGCGGTCGACCCGTGGCGCCGTCTCTGGGAGAGCCGCCCGCTGCGCCTCGCCTGGGTGGCGGTCGTCGTACTCCTCGCCGCCGCCAACCTCGCGGTGCGGGTGGTCGGGCACGGTCGGGCCGCGGGCCAAGCGTCATCGGTCACCGCAACGGTCGGTGCGCACAACGGCGAGCTGCAGGCCGTCGTCGCGCTGCCGCGCCTGCGGCCGGAGTACGTCTCGGTCGGGGGCGATAACGGGAGCCCTGCCACGCACCCGGGCACGGCCGGCGCGGGTGCGCGGCACCGGGGAACGGAGGGCCACTCATGAGCAAGGCAGACAACCGTACGGTCAAGATCGGCGTGCTGGCGGCCGCCGGCGTCGTCGCACTGCTCGTCGGAGGGCTCGCTGCAGCGCTGCTCCGCGGCTCCGGTGTCCCCGTCGCCGCCGGGCCGGCGGCGCCGCCGGCCACGGTGCCGGCGCCGCATCCGTGCGATCTCGCAAAGCTCGCGATCCCGTGCTGGTCGTGCCCTGTCGCGGAGAAGTGGCCGCTGCGCTTCGTGACCGACCTCGACATGCTGGCGCCGCTGGGGACCGGCCGCGGAAACGCCGCGGCGTGGTTCGCCGCGTTCTCCAAACGCGACGGCGCGCGCGCCGCGGAGGGCGTCGCCGCGATGGCGCGACGCATCGACCGCCCGCCGGTCGGGCCGGTCCTGCCGGCGGGGGACCCGCTCCTGCGCGAGGCGGCGCCATGGTGCGACCAGGCCACGATGCGCTTCTACCCCGACTTCCTCCCGCTCGAAGGATACCGGACGCCGATCCCCAACCTCCTCCTCATGCTCACCTTCGCCCGTTCGTGGATTGCGGAGGGGATGGCGACGCCCGACTTCGACGTGGCGATGGCCGACTTTCGCCGCGTCATCCGCCTCGGCCGGTTGCTGCGCCAGGAGGACGCGGTGCTGATCAACGACCTCGTCGGCCTGGCGTGCATCCGGATCGGCGCCGAGGCGATCTACGATCGCGCCCGCAAGGACGGGCGGACCGACCTGGCGCTCCTGGCGGCGGTGGTCGCCGGGGAGGCGCCGCCGCAGAAGTACCTGTCGGCGGCGCGCGTGACGGCGGTCGAGGTCGGCCCGTACCTCGCCAAGGGCACCGATGGCAAGTTCTCCCTCACGCTTCCAGCCAAACGACTCGAGGCGATCGAGGAGATGGCCGCTTCCTGTCCGGACCGGCGCTTCCGCGGCGAGGCGATCCTCGACCTCCGCCTCGTCGCCGCACTCGCCCCGGAGGCGCTACGCGAGCGCGCTGGCACGCTGCTCGACAAGCTCGCCGCCGACCGCGACCCGGTCGTGTCGGCGACCGCGCGCTGGTGCCTCGCCACGCCGGTCAGCGACCGGGAGGTGCAGGAGCTGTACGGGGAGGCGCGCTAGCCTCCCGCGGGAGCGAGGCGCGCACCGGCGGTCGCTGGCCGCCCGCTCCCGCCTCCATCTCTCTCGGGAGGGAACGGCCCGGCGGCTGGCAGGGGGGCCAAGCCCGTCACCCCTCGCTTGGCATGAACACCGTGCCGTGGCGGCCGGGGACGGCGCCGTAACCCATCGGCCGCTCCGGCAGCGGGACGCCGGTGGCGCGGCGGGCGGCGAGCAGCTCGCCGAGCGGGACCGGCCGGACGCCGCGCGCGGCGGCCTCGCGGAGGAAGCGGCGCAGGTCGTCGGCGTACGGGCCGCCCTCGAGCTCGGCGTGGACGGTGAGCACCGGCCAGGCGGCCGACGAGGCGGCGTCGAGGATCGAGTCGTAGAAGGCGCGGGCGTCGTGGTGCGTGTCGCCGAGCGCCTCGTCGAGCGTCGGCAGCGTGGCCGGCACCTGCGGGGTGGCGAGCGCCGCGCCGCCGACCACCGGCAGGAACGGCTCGCTCCCGCGGCAGTCGCTGGCGTAGGCGAGGCCGAACTCCTCCTGCAGCCGCAGCGCACGCTCGTCCGAGAACCACGCCGGCGCCGCGAACGTCCGCGGGTCGGCGCCGAAGATCTTGCGGAACGCGGTGCGGCCGCGGCAGAGCTGCGTGGTGACCTCCTCGTCGGAGAGGCGGAGGAGCTTGTCCTGCCAGCGGCGGTGGTCCCAGGCGTGGACGCCGGCCTCGTGGCCCTCGGCGGTCACGCGGCGGGCGACGTCGGGGAGCGCGAGCGCGATCAGGCGCGCCGGCAGCAGCGTGCCGGAGAGCACGGTGCGCCAGCCGTAGACGCCGGCGGCGCCGGTGCGCCGCATCTTGCCGAGGAAGCCGGGGCGGCGGAGGACGTTGAAGATCGCCTTGCCGGCGTTGTCCGGCCCCATCGAGAGGTAGAACGTCCCCTTGACGCCCGCGTCGCGGAGCAGGTCGAGCAGCGCGGGTACGCCGCGCTTCATCCCGTCGTGCGTGTCCACGTCGATCCGCAGCCCGAGCATCGGGGTTCGGGGCTCGGGGCTCGGGGCTCGTGAACTTCCGGCGGCACCAGGTGAGGACGAAGGCATCGGGTTGTCTCGAAACCCGAGCCCCTAGGCCCGAGCCCCGACCTCCAGCCAGTCCGCGAGGAACGCGTCGAAGGTGCGCTCGAGCGCCTCGTCGAGGCCCACCTTCGGTTCCCAGCCGAGGAGCTGCTTCGCCTTGGTCACCTTGGGCTTGCGGGTGAGGATGTCCTGGTACCCCTTGCCGTAATAGCTGGCGGAGTTGACCCCCTCGATGCGCGGAGGCGTCCAGCCCGGGATCTCGCCCTTGCGCGCCTCGTACAGGCGGGCGAGCTTCTCGGCCAGCTCCTTGACCGAGCACTCGTTGGCCGGGTTGCCGAGGTTGAAGATCTGCCCGTTGGCGTTGCCGCGCTCGTCCGCGATCACCGCCAGCAGCCCGGCGATGCCGTCGTCGAGGTAGGTGAAGCAGCGCTTCTGGAGGCCGCCGTCGACGAGGCGGATCGGCTCGCCGCGGAACAGGTTGATGACGAACTGGGTGACGACGCGCGAGGAGCCCTCCTTGGCGGCGTCGATGTCGTCGAGCTTGGGGCCGACCCAGTTGAACGGCCGGAACAGGGTGTAGCGCAGCCCCTCCTGCTGCCCGTAAGCGGCGATGACGCGGTCGAGGAGCTGCTTGGAGCAGGAGTAGATCCAGCGCGGCTTGTTGATCGGCCCGAGCACGAGCGGGCTCGTGTCCTCGTCGAACTCCGGGTCGGTGGACATCCCGTACACCTCGGATGTCGAGGGGAAGACGACGCGGCGGCGGTACTTCACGCACTGCCGGATCACGTCCAGGTTGGCCTCGAAGTCGAGCTCGAAGACCCGCAGCGGCTCCTTGACGTACGTCGCCGGGGTGGCGATCGCGACGAGCGGCAGCACCACGTCGCACTTCTTGACGTGGTACTCGATCCACTCCTTGTTGATCGTGATGTCGCCCTCGAGGAAGTGGAAGCGCTCGTGGTGCAGCGAGTGCTCGAGCTTGGAGGCCGACAGGTCCATGCCGTAGACGTCCCAGTCGGTGGTCTCGAGGATGCGCCGCGTGAGCGCGTTGCCGATGAAGCCGTTGACGCCGAGGATGAGGATGTTCA
>JAKAFI010000310.1 GCA_021818005.1 Acidobacteriota bacterium
CGCTGGTGGGCGGCTACTTCGCCCTGGTGCCGCCGTTCGGGATCGTGGCCAGCATCCTCGCCGCGCCGCTCGAGCTGGTGCTGGTGGGCGCGAGCCTGGCGGCGCTCGCGGGGGCGGCGCTGGCGGCGCCTGCCGGCGCCGCCGCCCTCGGGGTCGTCGCGGCGGCGCAGTGGCTGCTCGACCGCGCCTCCACGGTCGGCGGCGCGACGAGCGTGCCGTTCCCGCCGCTCCCTCCTGTGGCCGTGGCCGCTCTGGCGGTGCTTGGCCTCGCGGCGTTGACCCGCTCCCGACTCGCGGCGCCGGCCGCAGGCCTCTTCGCGGCCGGGACGTTGGCCTGGATGGCGGTCCCGGGCGCCGCACCGCCGGCCCGGCACGAGGTCCGGATGCTGGCGGTGAGCGAGGGGATGGCGCTGCTGCTGCGCGGCCCCGGCGGCGCCACCCTGGTGGACGCCGGCCGTTCCCCGACCGAGGCGTGGCGGGAGCTCGCCCGGGTCAGGGTGCGGCGACTCGATGCCCTGGTCGTGACCCACCCGGACGCCGACCACACCGGCGGCGCGGCACTCCTGCTCGAGCGGATGCGGGTGGGGCGGTTCGCCTTTCCCGCAGCGCTCGGGGACCGGCCCGAGATCGTGCCGCTGCGCCGGCTCGCGCGCCGGCGCGGGGTCGAGGAGGTCGCCCTCGCGCGCGGCCAGTCGCTCGAGCTGGCGGGCGCCCGGTGGGAGATCGCGTGGCCGCCGCGGGCCGCGACCGCGCTCGACAACGACGCCAGCCTGGTCGGGCGGGTCGACCTCGGCGGGCCGAGGTTGCTGATCGCGGGCGACCTCGAGGCCGCGGGGGAGGCGGCGCTGTTGGCGGCCGGCGGCGACGTGCGGGCCGAGCTGCTGCAACTCGGCCACCACGGGTCGCGGACGTCGTCGACGCCCGCGTTCCTCACGGCGGTCCGTCCCACGGTGGCGCTGGCGGCGACGGGCGTGCACCCGCGGTTCAAGTACCCTGACCCGGTCGTGGCGCGGCGGGCCGTCGCGCTGCCGGCCGTTGTCGTGGTCCAGGGCGAGGGCTCGCCATGGGTCGGCTGGGACGACGCCGGCCCGCTCACCGTCGGGCCGGGAGAGCCGGTCATGGTGTCGCGGGCCAGGAAGGGGGAAGGTGGCTGATCTGGTGGTCATCGTGGGGCCGACGGCGTCGGGGAAGACGGCGCTGGGCGCCGCGTTCGCGCGCTCGGTCGGGGGGGAGGTGGTCTCGGCCGACGCGTTCGCGGTCTACCGCGGTCTCGACATCGGTACCGCGAAACCCGAGGCGGCGCTGCGCGCGGCGGTCCCGCACCACCTCATCGACATCGCGGACCCCGGGGAGCGCTACTCCGCCGGGATGTTCGTGCGCGACGCGGACGCCGCGATTGCGGCGATCCGCGAGCGGGGACGGGTGCCGGTCGTGGTGGGGGGGACCCACTTCTACGTGCGGGCGCTCCTGTTCGGCCTCTTCCCGGAGCCGCCGAAGGACGCGGCGCTGCGCCAGGCGCTCGAGGCCGAATGGGCCCGCGACCAGGCCGCGACGCGGGCGCGGCTGCAGGCGCTCGACCCCGCCGCGGCGGCGCGGATCGCGGCGAACGACCGCCAGCGGACGTTGCGCGCCCTCGAGGTGTGCCTCGTCGCAAAGCGGGGGATGAGCCAGCTCTGGAGCGAGCACGCCAGGGACAACCCAAGGTACCAGTATGAGATGCTCGGGCTGTCCCCGGCCAGGCAAGAGCTCCATGTTAGGATTGCCAGGCGGGTGGAGTGGATGTTCGCCGCCGGGTTGGTCGACGAGGTGCAGCGGTTGCTGGCCGGCGGACTCTCCCCCGAGGCACACGCCATGAAGGCGATCGGCTATCGGGAGTCGTGCCGGGTGCTCGCCGGCGAGCTGACGGTGGAGCAAGCTAAGGAAGCGGCGGCGGCCGCGACCAGGCGGCTGGCGAAGCGGCAGATGACCTGGTTGCGCGGTGAGGCCGCAGTGCGGTGGCTGACCGGCGGTGACCGTGACCTGCTGGCGCAGGCGATCGCCGGGGTGGAGGCGCGCGGTGGAACAGGGACCGGAGCGGGCTAAGGTCGGCGTCAACGTACAGGACAGCTTCTTCTACGCGCTGCGGCGGGATGGGCGGCCGATCCACGTCTATCTCCTCACCGGCAAGCGGGTCACCGGCGTCCTCAAGCGCTTCGACCGGTACGCGGTGATCGTCGAGAGTCACGGGCTCGAGCACCTCGTGTACAAGCACGCGGTGGCCACGGTCTGCCTTGCCCGCGGCGACGGGGAGCATCTTGCCCAGAACGGCGACTAGTCTCGCGCTCGCGGCGTTGCTGGCGCTCGGCGCCTGTCGCACCGCGGCGCCGCCGAGCATCAGCGGGGTCCCTGATCCGACGCGTCCGCCGCTCGCCGGCAACCCTCTGACGCCGGCGCAGCTCGAGGCCGTGCGGGTCGCCGTGGCGGCCGCCGAGGCCGGGCCCGCGGACCGGAGCCACGCTGCACTCGAGGCCGTGCCGCCGGGTCACCCGGTGCGCTCGCTGGCGGAGCTGGAGGTCCGGTTCCTGCGCGGGCAACGCGTGCTGCAGCAGGCCGAGGCGCTCGCCGCGGCGAACCCCGGCTACGGCTCCGCGTGGGGCCTGGTGGCGCTGGCGGGGCGGCGCGAGGGCGACCTGCGCCGGGCGCTGGAGGGTGCGCGGCGTGCCGCGGCGCTGCAGCCGGAGGGCGGGTGGGAGCGGGTCGCACGCGACGACGAGGAGGCGCTGGTGGACGGGCTGCTCGCCGAGGGCCGCGCGCGGCTGCACTCCGGCGACGCGGCCGGCGCGCTGGCGCGGGCGCGCGAGCTGCTCGAGGTCGCGCCGCAGGCCGGGGAAGGCCGGGTCCTCGCGGTTCGCGCCGAGCTGGCCCTGGGGGACACGCGCGGCGCCGCCGAGCTCGTCCCCGGCCTGCCGGACACCGCGGCGGGGCTGGAGCTCAAGGGGAAGGTGGCCGAGGCGCTGGGGCAGTGGGACCTCGCCCTGACGTTCTTCGAGCGCCTGCCGGGTTCGTTCCCGGGGCGCTGCGAACTGATCGCCCACGCCAGACGCCGGCTCCGGCTCGCCGACGCACCGCCGTATCTGACGGCCGCGCTGGCGGCACGGCCGCTGCGCCGCGCGGGGTTGGCGGCGATCATCGTCTGGGAGGCGCCGGCGCTGGCGCAGCGAAGCGAGGGGGCGGTCCCGGTCTTCGAGGACGTGGTGCAGCGCAGCGATCGGCGCGACATCGTGGCGGTGGCGCGCGCCGGCGTCATGCCGGGCGATCCGATCGCCCGTCGGTTCCACCCGCAACGGGCCGTGACGCCGCGGGAGCTCGTCGCGGTGCTCGACCGTTTGGCGGAGGCGCTGGGGAGGCCGGCGCCGCGGTGGTGTGGCGAGGTTGGGGGCGACTGTCTGAGCCGCCCCGCGGCGGTGGACGGGGAGACGGCGGCGGAGCTGGTGCGCCGGACCGCGGGCGAGGAGGGTGACCCATGTGCGCCGCGTTGATCGATCTCATCGGCAAGGTCGCGCTTTTCGGCGAGCTCGAGCCGGCGGAGCTCGAAGCTCTGGCACGCGCCGCGGAGCGGCAGGAGTTCGC
>JAKAFI010000311.1 GCA_021818005.1 Acidobacteriota bacterium
CCCGCTCTCGCGCTCGTCCCAGCCCCACAGCCCTGGAGCCGGCGCCTTCACGCCCGCCGACAGGAACGCGTTCGCCTGGTGCGCCGCGACGGCTTCCCGGCGTTGCGGGTCGAGCGCCACGGACTGCAGCGCGAGGGCGCGGGCACTCCCGCCGTCGGTGAGCGTGAGCACCGCCGCCGCAACCTCGGGGAGAACGGCCAGCGACCGCACCACCGCGGTCACGTCTTCGACCATCCCGGCGTGCAGAAGGGCGCCGGCCTCCTTCCCTCGCGACGGGGTGAGCGGTGGGGCGAGCGCCGGAGAGGTAGGCGGGACGGGAGCGGGGGCAGGAGCGGGGGCGGAGCTCGGTTGGCCGGCGGGGTCGGCCAGGAACGATTCGAACGCGTGCCCGATGGCCCGGGCCGCGGGCAGATCATCGGGGGTAAAGGGCAGCCGCCGCGACTTGTCGCGAACGTCGACGATCCCGATCAGGCGTTCCGCGGCCGTGAGCGGGATCGTCAGGAGGCGCGACGTGCCGGCGCCTTCGAGCAGCGACTGCAACGGCGGGGCCTCGTCGAGGGCGTTGATGTACGCCGGAGCGGTGCGATGGCGCCGGGTCCAGTCGCAGAGGGGGTGGCCGAGCGGGAGCGTCGGCGCCAGCTCATCCCGGCGCCCGAACCCGTAGCTGGTGGCGAGCTCGAACGCGCCGTCGCCGCTCTCGAGGTAAAGCGCCGCCTTGGTCGCCTGCAGCTCCTCCAGGCAACGGTACAAAATCTCCTTGGCGCGCTGTTCGCGCTCGCGGTCCCACGACGGCAGCATGACGGCTCCCGGGCCGAAGTCTAACACCGTGGCGTGTGGTCGATAAGCCACACATCGCGGCGGAGGCGCCACAGGTCCGCACCCGGGGCATGGCCGGAGCCTGGCACGCTCCTCGCTAAGACGGACCCGGAGGCGAGCGATGGCTTGGCAGAGGACGATCCTTCGAACCGCGAGCGCCACGGGCGTCGGGATCCACGGCGGCGAACAGGTGGCGTTGCGCCTGCGGCCCGCCCCGCCAGGAACCGGCATCGTCTTCGTACGGAATGACATCGGGATCTCGATCCCGGCTCGCGCCGAGAACGCTCGCGACCTCGCGTACGCGACGACGTTGCGCCTGCGGGGCGCCGAGGCGCGGACCGTGGAGCACCTGATGGCGGCGGTTCTCGGGACCGGCGTGACCAACCTCTTCGTCGACCTCTCCGGTGCCGAGGTGCCGATCCTGGACGGCTCGGCTCTGCCGTTCGTGGAGCTGCTGCGGCGCGCCGGGTTCGACGAGCAAAACGTCACCCTGCCGGAGATGCGGGTCCGGCGCACCGTGCGGGTAGGGGACGGGGAGCGCTGGATCGAGCTGCGCCCGGGCGATGAGCTGGCGATCGACTATCTGGTCAGTTACGACGCTCCTGCCGTCGGCCGGCAGCGCTTCACCGGGGCGATCACGCCGCAGCGGTTCGCCGTGGAGCTGGCGCCGGCGCGCACCTTCGGTTTCCTCGACGAGGTGCCGGCGCTGCGGCAGCGCGGGCTCGGGCTAGGCGGCTCGCTCGAGAACTGCATCGTGGTGGATCGCGGACGTGTCCTCTCCGGCGAGCTGCGCTTCCCCGACGAGTTCGTGCGCCACAAGGTGCTCGACCTGATCGGCGATCTGGCGCTGCTCGAGTACCCGCTGCGGGCCCGGGTGGTCGCGCACAAGGCCGGCCACGCCCTGCACGTGGCGGCGCTGAACGAGTTGCTTTCCAACCCGGAGGCGTGGGAGCTGGTCGAGCCCGATCGGCTGGCCGCGCTCTCCGTGCATCCCTACTCCGGCGAGAGCGAGTTCGAGGCCGCACTCGCCGGTTGACGCCGGCCCGGCTGCCGGCCGGCTCCGCGGGGCCCTCCCAGGCCGGTGTGGTAGGATTGCCACACCATGGTGCTGGCTGCGATCCTGCTGGCTGCGGCCGCGGCTCCGGAACTCGAGCTGACGCTCACGCCCGCCCCCGGCCGGCTGGCGGTCCAGGTCGTGGTGCAGCGTCCGCTGCCCTCCGAGTGGACCGAGGCGCTGGCGGCGGGGGCGCCGGTCAGCATCACCTATCGCCTGCGCCTTTACCGCAACCGTCACTGGCTCTGGGATCAGCGCGTCGCCGGCCACGAGTTGGTCGTCAAGGCGCAACGCGACCCGGTCACCGGCGTCTTCTCGCTCGTAGCCGAACTCGACGGGGAGATCCTTGCCTCCGGCGAGGTCGGCAGCCTCGAGGAGGCGGTGCGCTGGGTGACCCATCCGCCGCCGTCCGAGATTGCGGTCCCACTTCGCCGGGAGCCCCTCCTCCTGTTCGTGCGCGCCGAGTTCCTGACGCGCTACAAGCTGCTCGTGATCCCGACGACGGTCGGGACCGACTGGGTGCAGGTCTCGGTGCCGGAGCTGCCGTGAGGGAGTGGCGGCGGCGCTGGCAGCGCTACCGGCGGCAGAACCGGTTCCTCGCCGCGGTCTATCTCGGGCTGCTCCTGCTGGTCGGCGGCGGCTTCGCGCTTTTCTCCCGCATGCTCGGGTTGCCGGCCGAGCAGCTGACCAACCGCCTGCTGACGTTCCTGCTGTGGTGGTTCGACCTGACCCTGATCGCGATCCTGCTCTTCATCCTGCTGCGCAACTTCCTCAAGCTGGCGCTCGAGCGCCACTACGGGATCCTCGGATCCCGCTTCCGCACCAAGCTGCTCCTCTCGTACCTCGGCCTGATCCTGGTCCCGACCTCACTGCTGTTTCTGCTCTCCGCGGCGTTGCTCTCGGGTGCGGCCAAGTCGTGGTTCTCCGCGCCGGTCGAGCGCATGGCCCGGGCCGGGGTCGAGATCGCGGACGGGATGCGGGACGAGGCCGAGGCCCGCGTTGAGCGCGCCGCCGGCGTGATCGCCGGGCACATCCGGGGGCTCGGGTCGGAGCGCGCACGCCTCGCCGAGATCGAGCGCCTGCACGCCGAGCTCGGCGATCAGCTCACCGGCCTGCTGCGCGACGGGATCCCGGTCGTCGAGTTCGCCGACCCGCGCCAGCGCGTGCTGCAGAAGCTGCCGCCGTTGCCGGCCGACGCGTTCAGAGCCGACGGCGTCCGCAGCGACCGCTTCGGCAGGACGCTCGTGGTGCGTGCCTGGCGGCTGTTGCCGGACGGCTCCGCCGTCCTCGTCGGTGAGGCGCTGCCGGAGGCGCTCGGCGAGGCGCAGGCGCGCCTGGCCGCCGGCGGCGCCGCCTACGAGCGACTGAAGATCGAGCGGCCGACGATCACCGCGACGGTCGTCCTCGGGTTCGGCGGCCTCGCGCTGCTCGTCGCCTTCGCGGCGATCTGGCTCGGCCTGTACCTCTCGCGCCGGTTCACGGCACCGTTGCTCGCGCTGGCGGCGACGACGCAGAGGATCGCCGGCGGCGAGTCGCTGGAGCCGGTGCCGTTGCCGGCCGAGGACGAGGTCGGGATGCTCGTCGGCTCGTTCAACTCCATGGTTGCGCGTCTGCGCCAGCGCGACGAGGAGCTCAACGCCACGGTGCGCCGGCTCGACGCCGTGCTCGGCGCGGTGCGCACCGGCGTGCTGACGCTCGACGCGGCCCGGAGCTTGGTGCGCGGCAACCCGGCCGC
>JAKAFI010000312.1 GCA_021818005.1 Acidobacteriota bacterium
GCCGACGACCGCCCCGGCCCGGCGGGGTTGCTGCCGCTGCCGTGGGACGGCGAGGGGCTGCCGGCGCGCCGGATCGAGCTCGTCCGCGGCGGCGCGGTGCGGGAGCGGCTCGTGACGTGGGCCGACGCCGGGCGCTCTGGTGGGTTGCCCGGCGGCGCCGTGCGCCCCTCGTACCGCCGCCCGCCGCACGCCGGCCCCGCCAACCTCGTCGTCGGCACCGCGGCCGCGCTGTCGCAGCCGGAGCTGCTCGCCCGCCTCGAGCACGGGTTCTACCTCGCGCTGCCGGCCGGCCCCGTCGAGGTCGATCGCGGCCGCGGGACGTTCGCACTGCGCGCCGCCGCGGTCGCGATCCGCGGCGGCGCCCCGGTTGCGACGCACCCGCTCGTCACCGTGCGCGGCTCGTTCGGCCGCCTGCTCGCCGGCCTGCTCGCGACCGGCCGCGACAGCGAGAGCTTCTCCCTCGCCTGCGCCGTCACCACCCCCTCGCTGCTCATCCACCGGCTCGAGATCGCGTAGCCGATGGACCGAGACGGACCGTTGCCGACACTTGCCCCGCTGCCACCAAGCGATCCACACGCGCTTCGGCGCTGGGGCCGCGCGATCGCCGCGCTCCGGCCCGCTGCGTGGCCGGCGGTCGTGATCGGCGCGACGTTCGCGATCCTGACCTGGATCGGCTGGTTGCGCTGGGCCGAGATCATGGTGGACTTCGGACGCGAGGTCTATCTCCCATGGCAGATTTGCGCTGGAAAGGTGCTGTACCAGGATCTCGCGAGCTACAACGGACCGTTCTCGCCGTACTTCAACGCGGTCATGTTTCACCTGTTCGGCACCTCGATCCGCACGCTCATCCTCGTCAACCTGGCGCTTCTGCTGGTCACGACGGGCCTCCTCTTTCACCTGCTGCGAGGGTTTGCGGGACGCTGGACGGCCACCGCTGCTTGCGTGTTCTTCCTCGCCGTCTTCGGCTTTGGGCACAACCTCAGACTCGGCAACTTCAACTATGTCTGCCCCTACGCGCACGAGATGACGCATGGCATGCTGTTCTCTCTCGTGTCGCTCGCCTTTCTCTGGAGATATGTGAGGAGCGGCCGGGTCCGGGCGGTCTTGATGAGCGGCGTTGCGACCGGCGTCGTCGGTTTGACCAAGCCGGAGCTCTTCGTCGCCTGTCTGGTGGCCATCCTCGTCGGCCTGGCCGGAACCTGGGCGCTCGGCCGTCGCCCGGGCGGCGTCAAGACAGGGCTCGCGCTGTGCGCTGGCATCGCGGCCCCGCTCCTCGTCGCCTTCCTCCTCTTCCTGACCGCGATGCCTGCTCGGACGGCCGCCACCAGCGTGCTGGGCGGTTGGCCAGCCGTCCTCAACCGGAGCCTCAGGCTCATCCCCTTCTACGCCGTCGGGATCGGTCAGAGTGAAGGTGGTGCCAACGCTCTCCGGGGCCTCGTCTGGGCGGCGCTGATCGCGAGCGGCGGTCTCCTAGTCTGGGGGATCGGCCACGTGGTGCGGCGGCGCGGCTGGCCGGCGCGACCGTTCGCTTGGCTCACCGGGCTTCTGGCGTTCGCAGCGCTCAGTCGTTTCCTCCTCCCGACGTTATGGATCGGAGTCGCGAGACCCTTGCCGATCGTTCTCGTCGCGGTCTGTGGCGTGACGGTGGCAGGAGTCGCCGACCGCCGTCGCGACCCCACGAAACGCCGGAAGAGCCTCCTGATGTTGTGTCTCGCAGCGTTCGGCCTGGTGACGCTGGCCAAGATCGTCTTCACCGTCTACCTGGGTCACTACGGCTTCGTGCTGGCGATGCCCGGCGCTATGGTCTCCTTCGTGTGGCTGGTCGAGGAGCTGCCCAAAAGGGCGGACGCGTGGGGAAGCTCGGCCAGCGTCGTGCGGGCCGGCGGAGTCGCCCTGGCGCTCTTCGTCCTCGTCACACACGCGGGGACGTCGATCATTTCGTTGCGGGAGAAGTCGGCGCCGATCGGCGCGGGGTCCGACCGGTTGATGGCGTTACCGGCAGTCGCGCAGGAAACGGCCATGGTGCTCGGCCTGCTCGAGAGCTCCGCGCCCCGGGGCGCGAGCCTGGCCGTGCTGCCCGAAGGAGCGCTCCTGAACTACCTCACGCGGCGGCCAAGCTCGGTCCCCTACTCGACGCTGATGCCCGCGGAGATGGCCGTCTATGGTGATCGGGCCGTCTTCGAAACGTTTTGCGCCCACCCACCGTCGCAAGTGCTGCTCGCCCCGCGGCCCGGGTCGTTGCTGGGCGTCGGGCGGTTCGGCGCCGACTACGGACAGGCGTTGTTCAACTGGATCGAGGCAAACTACCGCGTGGTTGCCTACTCGCGAACGGACTCGGGCCGTCAGCTGCCTTTCCCCTTCGTGCTGCTCTCCAGGCCGGCTGCGGCGCGCTGAGCTGGTCGCCGCTGACACTCGGTCCGGCCGTTGTGAAGGCTCGCCCCGAATTCGACGTGACGAGCGATCGCCGGAGCTGTGGCCCAGAAAGGACGGAGCGAGCGTTCGGCCGCCCAAGCGGGAGGGCACATGCGCGGCATCGGGCGGCGCCGGCAGTGTGGCGGGTGGCACCGATGTTGCGTGCGCTGAGGGCATGACGGCGTCATCCAACCCCCGCTTTCGGCTCTCCTGGATCGGCGCCGCGCTGCTGTGCGCGTCGCCGCTCGCCGCGGCGGCCGCGGATGCCGGCGAGGCGGCGCCGGCGCCGCCGCACCGGCTCGCGCCCGTGACCGCCAGCGACCCGCTGATCGTGCACACGCTCTACACCTGGTACACGAAGTCCAGCTTCGCCAAAGCGGCGGTGCAGCCGCTCGAGCCGTTCAGCTCCGACGACACCGAGCACTACCGGGCGATGTTCTCGCAGCTGCGCGCCAACGGCGTCGACGTGATCGCCGGCGTGCTCACCGGCCGGCCCGGGGAGCGGCGCCCGGACGGCTCGCCGCTGCCGACCGCGTACCAGGCCGATAACCTGCTGCGCGTGATCCCGCTGGTGGGCGCCGCCGGGATGAAGTTCTTCGTCTACTACGACACCGCGATCCGCTCGTACTGGAAGACCGGCCTGGCCACCGGCGAGCTCGACGTCGCGAACCCGCGCCTGCGCCGGCAGATCGTGGACGACTTCGCCTGGATCGCCGACGAGGTGGTCAAGACACACCTGGACGACTACCTGTTTCTGCAGACCCAGGACGGCCGTCCGGTGCTCGACGAAGCCGGCCTGCAGCGCCCTGTCATCGCGATCTACATCGCCCGCGCGCTGCACAGCTCGACCGGCCTCGCGGCGCTTGGGCGGGTGATGAACGACGAGCTCGCGGGCCTGTTCCACCGCCGCGGGCTCGGGCGCCCGGCGCTCGTCCTCGACGCGGTGTACTGGGGCGGGACCACGTTCGACTCCGACCTGGTGGCGGCGTTCGGGGCCAACGCGGTGGCGCTCACCTCGTTCTGCCCGGTGTACCCGCGTGCCGACGTCCACCGGCTCGGCGACTGGGTGCCGCTGTTCGACGGCCTGTACGAGCAGGCAGCGAAGGAGATGGCGGCGCTCGCGCGCTGGGGGGTGCTCGACCCAGCGATGCAGCTGTGGCCCGGCGTGATGCCCAACTTCGAGACCAGGTCC
>JAKAFI010000313.1 GCA_021818005.1 Acidobacteriota bacterium
CCAGCGAGATGAACGCCGCCGACATGAGTAGCTTGTCGGCGATCGGGTCGAGCAGCGTCCCGGTCACGGTCACCGCCTTGGTCCGGCGCGCGATGATCCCGTCGGCGAGGTCGGTAAGCGCCGCGAGCAGGAAGATCCCGAGCCCCCAGAACTCGCTGCCCGAGAAGCGGGTCAGCAGCACCACGACGAGCAACGGCACCATGAGGATGCGCGCCACCGTCAGCGAGTTGGGCAGGTTCCAGGTCACCGTGTCGGTCCCGCCCGGATTGTATCCCACACGCCGAGGGTCGCCACGACGAGCGTGCCCGGCCGGAGTGGAAGGTCGAGAGCAGACGGCTGAGGAGCTGCGGAGCGGAGGAGCTGGGGAGCGAAGGCTGAAGAAGAGTTGTGTCGTCGTCTTGCCTCTCCTCTGCTCCTCGGCCCCTCTGCTCCTCTGCCTCTCTTCCCTTTCCCTTCCTTGGCGACCCGCGCTTCGCTCCCCGCGTACAATATCGCGGTGATCACCCTCGCGCCCGCGCTCGCGGCGCTTTTGCTCGCCGCGCCCGTGGCCGTCAACATATCGTCGGTCCCCGGGGCGGGCCCCTACTACGCTCTCACCTTCGACGCGCACGTCGAGTCGAGCGGCGCCGCCCAACTGCTGGCGCTGCTGCGGGAGCGCCACGTGCGGGCGACGATCTTCGTGACGGGGCGCTTCGCCGAGACCTATCCGGAGCTGCTCCGGCAGGCCGCGGACGACGGCCACGAGATCGGCAACCACACCTTCACGCACCCCCACCTCACCACCTGGGCCGCCAACCACCGGCACGACACGCGGCCCGGGATCACCCGGGCCCGGCTGCAGGACGAGCTGCGGCGCACCGCCGCCGCGATCGAGGCCGCGACCGGGCGCCCTCCGTCGCGGTTCTGGCGCGCCCCGTACGGCGAGCACAACGCGACGATCCGCGCTTGGGCCGCCGAACTCGGTCTGGTCCACGTCGACTGGACGCACGCCGACCACGACTCGCTCGACGCCCTCGACTGGGTCGAGGCTCGCGGCGCGCGCGGCTACATGGGACCGGAGGCGATGGCCCGCAGGTTGCTCGGCTTCGAGGCAAGGACCGGCGTGCCGCTGGCCGGGAGCATCATGCTCATGCACCTCGGCAACGGCCGCCCGGACCTGCCGCTGCTGGAGGCGCTCCCGCTCGTCCTCGACGAAACCGACCTGCGCGGCCTGCACCCGGTCGGCATCGGCGAGCTGCTCCGTCGCGCCGGCGTGACCCTGCCGCCCCCGCCCGGCGGCGCCGCCGGGCCGGTCCGGCGCTAGGAGCCTGTCGCGCATAGCGACGGGAGCGAGGGTCGCGATGGCGCCCGCTGGCAAGGCGGACAAGCGACATGCCCGCAGACGTAGCCGTAGCCTACGTCGAGGACATGTCGCGCAGGCCAACGCAGCCAGCGGGATGCCAGCGCGAGCCGCAGCCGGAGTCTATGCGCGACAGGCTCCTAGCTCCACGACTCGAAGGTTGCTTCCTCGGTGTACATCGTGGCGATCTCGCCGCCGTATCGCTTCTCCACGGCGCGGCGCTTCACCTTGAGCGTCGGGGTGAGCTCACCGCTCGCGATCGAGAACGATTCGCCGATCAGGCGGAACTTCTTGATCGTCTCGAAGCGGGCGAGGTGCTGGTTCACGCCGTCGACCACCTGCTGGTACGCCGCCACGACGTCCGGGTGCGCGAGCAGCGCGGGGACATCGGCGGCGCTCACGCCGCGCGTCGCCGCCCAGTGCTTGAGCCCGTCGAAGTTCGGCACGATCAGCGCCACGATGTACGGCTTGCGGTCGCCGAACAGGACCGCGTTCTCGATCAGCGGCGACTCCCGCAGCTTGTCCTCGATCGCCTGCGGGGCCACGTTCTTCCCCCCGGCGGTGACGAGGATGTCCTTCTTGCGGTCGGTGATCTTGAGGTAGCCGTCGGCGCTCAGCTCGCCGATGTCGCCGGTGGCCAGCCAGCCCTCCGCGTCGAGCACGTCGGCGGTCGCCTGCGGCTTGTTCCAGTAGCCGCGCATCACGTGCCGCCCGCGGGTGAGCACCTCGCCGTCCGGAGCGATGCGCACCTCGACGCCTGGGATCGCCTCGCCGACCGTTCCCAGCCGCGGCCGGTCGAAGCGGTTCACGCTGATCACCGGCGAGGTCTCGGTCAGCCCGTACCCTTCGAGCACGAGGACGCCGATCCCGTGGAAGAACTCGCCCACGATCACCGGCAACGGCGCGCCGCCCGAGATCGAGAAGCGCAACCTACCGCCGACCGCGGCGCGGATCTTCGAGTAGACGAGGAGGTCGTACAGCCGCCACGACGCACCGCGCCGCCCGCTCCGTACGCTCTCGAGCGCCACGTGAACCGCGCGCTTGAAGATCGCGCGCTTGAGGCGGGGGGCGGTGGAAAGCTCGTGGAAGATGCGGTCGTACACCTTCTCGTAGAACCGGGGCACGGCGGTGAAAAGGTGCGGGCGGACCCGAGGGAGGGCGTCGCCGGTCTCGAGGATCCCGCAGTAGGCGATCGAGAGCTGCTTGCCGAAATAGATGTAGTCGACCAGGCGCTCGAGCACGTGCGAGAGCGGCAGGAACACCAGCGCGGTCTCGTGACCGGGCCACGGCATCACTCCCGCCGCCGAGATCGAGTCGAACACGAAGTTGTCGTGCGTGAGCATGACGCCCTTGGGCTCGCCGGTGGTGCCCGAGGTGTAGATCAGCGTCGCCAGGTCCCCGGCCTGCACCCGCGGCAGGCAGCCATCGAGGAACGAGGTCGTCTCCTCGAGGCTCACGCTCTCGGTGATCGAGGCCAGCGTGCGCACGCCTTCGGGCGCGTCGCCGTCGATGACGATCACGTGTTCGACCGCCGGGCACGCCGGGCGCACCTCGAGCACCTTCGCCAGCTGCTCCGCGTTCTCGGCCACGACCACCCGCGCGCCCGAGTCGGCGACGATGGCGCGCACCTGGTCGGCGAGCAGCGTCGGGTACACCGGCACGTCCGCGGCGCCGAGGTGGAGCACCGCGAAGTCCACGATGTGCCACTCAGGCCGGTCGCCGGAGAGCAGCGCAACGCGGTCGCCCTTGCCGATCCCGAGCGCCGCGAGGCCGCGCGCGAGCCCGGCCACGCGTCGTGCCGCCTCAGGGGCCGCGATCCGCGACTCCCGCCCGCCGCGGGCGTCGATCAGCGCGGGCGCAGGGACCGCCGCCCGCCACACCGCGAAGAGGTCAAGCAACGTGCGAGGTTCGTTCATCGCCCCCCCCAGTTAGCGGCGCTCGAGGCCGCCGAAGATCAGCCGCATCAGCGGCGCCGCCTGTCCCGCCAGCGACCGCGGCCTCTCGCTGAGCACCCACGATGTGATCAGCTCGTCGACCGCCCCGAACACCGCCCGCGCGGCTACGTCGGCGGGGATGTCGTCGCGAAAACGTCCGGAGGCCACCCCCTCCGCGATGATCCGCTGCAACAGGCGCAGGTACTCCGCCACCTGCCCGCGCGCCACCTGACGGAGGAAACGCCGGCTGTGGCGGAGCTCGATCTGGAAGACGTACGCCAGGGCCCGGTCGTGCTCGAGGCTCACGAGGTGGCG
>JAKAFI010000314.1 GCA_021818005.1 Acidobacteriota bacterium
CGCTCGGCGGGTTGCCCCAGCGGTCCACGGTGTAGCGCGTCGCGTGCAGCGAGAACGAGGAGCTGCCGTCCGCCTCGAAGATGAAGCCGGGCCCGGTGTCGATCTCCCCCGGCGCCGCCTGTTCGAGCAGCGTGTACCACGAGATCGTGCTCCCACCGGGCGTGAGGACGCCGGCGAGCCCCTGGCTGTCGACGTCGGCGAACGTCGATCTCTCCGTCGCGCTCGGCGCGGCGAACGCGACCTCGCCGATCACCGGCGACGACGCGAGGTAGGCGTTGAACGCGAGGAAGCGGATGCGCGGGGTGCGCGGGTCGGGCACCGGCGCAAGGTTGAACAGCCAGCCGCCGGGGTGCGCGAGCACGAGGTCCCAGCGCCCGAGCCGCGGCCAGAACACGAACAGGTACGCGGTCCCCAGGATGCGGTGGCGGCAGTTGAGCAGGATCTCCCTGCGGCCGTCGCCGAGCAGGTCGACGGCGCGCGCCGTCGGGACCAACAGCGGCGGCGCCACGGGCGTGCGGTCGACCGCGGTCGCGGCCGCGTCCGGCATGAACTTCGACACCAGCCGGCCGTCGAGGCCAAGGACCACGACCTCGCTCGGGATCTCGTGCTCGGCTCGTGCGTACGTTCCGCTCTTGCGATAGGCGCACGCGATCACCTCGGTGGCGCCGTCGGCGAGCAGGTCCGCCCGGTCGATCTCCTGCACCGGGGCGTCGCAGGTGAAGCTCCAGAGCGGGCGCCCGCGGCCGTCGAGCCCGCGCAGCACGTTGCCGTCCGCCACCACGTCCGCGGCGGCGCGGGCCGCGGCTCGCCGCGCCAGCAGCCACCGGCCGCCGAAGCCGGCCCCCGCGGCCGCGAGCACGGCGACCAGCGCCGCCGTGCCGAGCCGCCGCCAGAACGCTGAAGAGAGCACGGCGCGGTGCTGATCGAGGGCGCGCCGCGCGGCCGCCGCATCGGGCCAGCGGTCGCGCGGCTGCTTCTCGAGGAGGCGCCGAACGTACCACGCCAGCCATCGCGGGCACCCGGAACGCAGCCGGCGCGGGTCGGGCGCCGGCTGTTCGATGTGGGCACGCGCGATCTCGAAGTGGCTCGTGCCGTGGAACGGGAGTGAGCCGGTGAGCAGCTGGAAAAGGGTCACCCCGAGCGCGTAGAGGTCCGACGCCGGCGTCAACTCCTGCCCGCGGATCTGCTCTGGGCTCATGTAGCCGGGGGACCCGACGGTGACCGCCGATTGCGTCAGGCTCTCGCCGTCCGCCGCGGCCTTGACCAGCCCGAGGTCGCCGACCTTCACGCCGCCATCCGCGCCGACGAGAAGGTTCGACGGCTTGATGTCGCGGTGTACGATCCCGTGCGCCTGCAACTGCTCCAGCGCCGCGAGCACCTGCCGCGCCACCGCTTCCACCTCCCCGGCGGGCAGCGGGCCGTCGCGCTCGAGCCTGGCGGCGAGGCTTCCCTGCGGCATCCACTCCATCGCCAGCGCCAGTCTTCCGCCGGCCTCGATCACCTCGTAGATCCGCACCAGGTTGGGGTGCTGCAGCGTGCGCCCCAGCCGCGCCTCGCGGCGCAGCCTTCCGAGCGCCTCCGGCGACACCGTGGGGTGGAAGATCTTTACCGCCACCGGCTCGCCGAGAAGCTCGTCGTGCGCCAACCAGACCTCGGCCTGACCGCCCATCCCAAGCAGCCGCACGAGCCGCCAGCGCGGCGGCAGCGCGAACCCCCAGCCGGCTGCCGCCGCGGGCGCGGTTTGTGTCTCGGTGTGTGTTCCGCCGTTGTCCACGTCATCCGTGGGGGTCACCGTTGGAGTGTACACTTTCTAACAGATGGAGAGCTCCGCCGCCGTTCGTTCCCGACCGACCACCGCGCCGCCAATCTCGACCGCCGGTGTGGCGACGTTCGCCAGCCTCTTCTTCCGCGAGGCGGTGCGGGCGCTCGCCAGGCACAAGACGCGCAGCGGGCTCACCACGCTCGGGATCGCGATCGGCATCGCCGCCGTCGTCCTCGTCGTCGCGATCGGCCAGGCCGGTTCTCAGCGCGCGCAGCAGGCGCTCGCCAACCTCGGCGAGAACTTCGTCTGGATCGAGGCCGGCTCGCGCAACGTCAACGGCGTACGCACCGGCACGCTCGGGATGAACACGCTCACGGTCGACGACGCCGAGGCGATCCGCCGCGAGGTGCCGTTCATCGCCCGCGTGTCGCCGCAGGTCGACGGCCACGTCCAGATCATCGCCGGCAACCGCAACTGGGCCACGCACTTCCGCGGCGAGACACCGGACTACCTGGCGATCAAGCGCTGGCCGGTGGCGCTCGGCGACTCGTTCAGCCAGGACGACGTGGAGCGGGCGGCGGCGAAGGTGCTCCTCGGCGAGACCGTGCGCCAGCAGCTGTTCGGCGACGCGAACCCGGTCGGACAGATCGTCCGCATGCAGGGGCAGCTGTTCGAGGTCGTCGGCGTGCTCGCGGCCCGGGGCCAGACGGCCCAGGGGTGGGACCAGGACGACTGGGTCTTCCTCCCGTACACCGCAGCGCAGCGCCGCCTCCTGCCGCACTTCCAGACGTGGCTCGACGACATCCTGTGCTCGGCGGTGTCGCCGCAGGCGGTGGAGCCCGCGATCCGGCAGGTGCAAGCGCTGCTGCGCGAGCGCCACCACATCCGCCAGGGGGCGGACGACGACTTCAACATCCGCCGCCCGGACGAGATGCTCAAGGCGCAGGTGGCGGCCAGCGACACCCTCGCCAAGCTGCTCGTGTCGGTGGCGGCGATCTCGCTGCTCGTCGGCGGCATCGGCATCATGAACGTGATGCTCGCTTCGGTGGCACAGCGGACGCGCGAGATCGGCGTGCGCATGGCGGTCGGCGCCCGGACGTCGGCGATCCGGGTCCAGTTCCTCGGCGAGGCCGTCGTCTTGAGCCTGATCGGCGGCGCGTTCGGGGTCGGGCTCAGCTTCGCCGGCAAGTTCGTCTTCGAGCGCGCCCTGGGCTGGCCGATCGCGATCCCGCCGTCGTCGCTGCTCGCCGCCACCGTCGCCGCGGTGGCGGTCGGCGTCGTCTTCGGCACCTACCCGGCGTGGCGGGCGTCGCGCCTCGATCCGATCGAGGCGCTGCGCGACGAGTGACGGCGCCGGTCGCGCCACACGGTGGCCGCGTAGTATCCTAGACGCGACTCATGTTGCGGAAAGGGAGCCTATGCCGAATATCGCCAAGATCCTCAAGGACGAACTCTCCCGGGTCTCCCGCCGGGAAACCAAGAAGGCGCTTGTCTCCGCCACGCGCCCGGCGGCCGGCCTCAGGCGCGCGACCGCCGACCTCAAGCGGCGCGTCGCCGTGCTGGAGAGGGAGGTGGCTGCGCTGCGCAAGGCGGTCGGCCGCGTGCAGGACACCGGCGCCGCGGCGCCCGCGCCAGCGGCGACGGCGCGCGTCACCGCCAAGAGCGTCCGCAGCCTGCGGCGGCGGCTCCGCCTGAGCGGGCAAGAGTTCGCCCGGCTGCTGGGGATCACGGCGCAGGTCGTCTACAAGTGGGAGAAGGCCAGCGGCCCGCTGCGCATGCGCGCGGCGACGCGCAGCGCCGTCCTCGCGGCGCGCGGGATC
>JAKAFI010000315.1 GCA_021818005.1 Acidobacteriota bacterium
ACGTACAGGTGTTCTTCGCGGTGTACTTCCTGATGACCGGGCTGCACGGCGTCCACGTGATCGTCGGCATCGGCTTGCTGACGTGGATGATGGTGCGGGCGAAGCGGGGGGAGTTCGGCCCGGAGTACGCGACGCCCGTCGATCTGGCCGGCCTGTACTGGCACCTCGTGGACATAATCTGGATCTTCCTCTTCCCGTTGTTGTACCTGATCCGGTGATGGGACAGGGAAGAAGGAAGACGGAAGAGGAAAGACGGGAGAGGGAGGACGGTGTGCAGGATCGGGTGAGCGGGATGTGCGGGAAGAGTGGCCGCGGTCGTCTTCGCCGCAACGGATACCGCGGCCGTTCGTCTAACTTCTCCCTTCTTCCCTCTGACATCGCCATTCGGAGAACGCCATGACCGAGACGGCCGATGTTCGTATTGCGCACGCGGAGCATCCTGGCGTGGGGCACGTGGTGCCGGTGCGGGTCCTCGCCCGGGTGTGGGGCGCGCTGCTCGTGCTCACCCTGCTGACCGTCGCGGTCGCGCGCGTGGACCTCGGCAGCCTGAACCTCGACCTCGCAATGCTGATCGCCGATCGCGCGCTCGGGATCGGCATCTTCGACCCGGCGCGCGGGGGCGACCCGGTGCTGTTCCAGCACTTCTTCTGGTTCTACTCGCACCCGGCCGTCTACATCATGATCCTCCCGGCGATGGGGGTGATCAGCGAGCTGGTGTCGGTGTTCTCGCGCAAGCACATCTTCGGCTACTCGTTCATCGCCCTCTCCTCGATCGCGATCGCCGTGCTCTCGTTCCTCGTCTGGGGCCACCACATGTTCGTCGCCGGGCAGTCGACGCTCTCGAGCATGATCTTCTCGTTCCTGACGTTCATGGTCGCGATCCCGTCGGCGGTGAAGGTGTTCAACTGGCTGGCGACGATGTACAAGGGCTCCATCTGGCTGGCGACGCCGATGCTGTACGTGCTCTCGTTCCTCTTCCTGTTCGGCATCGGGGGCCTGACCGGCCTCTTCCTCGGCGCCCTCGCGGTCGACGTCCACCTGCACGACACCTACTTCGTCGTCGCGCACTTCCACTACGTCATGTTCGGCGGCACCGTGATCGCGTTCCTCGGCGGCATCCACTACTGGTGGCCGAAGATGTTCGGGCGGATGTACAGCGAGTTCTGGGGGCGCATCGGTGCGCTGCTCGTGTTCGTCGGCTTCAACACCACGTTCTTCACCCAGTTCGTCATGGGCAGCCACGGCGCGCCGCGGCGCTCGTACCACTACCAGGTGCAGTTCGAGCCGTACCACCGCCTCTCGACGATCGGGGCGTACATCCTCGGTTTCGGCTTCGTCCTCATCGCCGCCTACCTGGTGCACTCGCTCTTCCGCGGCCGGCCGGCGCCGGCCAACCCGTGGGGAGGCGCGACGCTGGAGTGGCGGACGGCCTCGCCGCCGCCGCACGACAACTTCGCCGTCACGCCGGAAGCGGGCGACCCGTACGACGTCGAGGCGTGGCGCTGGGACGGGGAGGTGGGCGGGTACGTACGGCGGGAGCCGGTGCCGCAACCGGCGGCGCCGTAGGGGCGAACGTGGCCGACACGCGAACGCACGCGGTGGCGCACCACTTCGACGACGCCGAGCAGCAGCGCGAGGCCGGCAAGCTCGGGATGTGGATCTTCCTCGCGACCGAGATCCTGCTGTTCGGCGGGTTGTTCTGCGCCTACGCCGTGTACCGCTCCAACCACCCCGAGGTCTTCATCTACGCCCACCGCTACCTCGACAAGACGCTCGGCGCGCTCAACACCGCGGTGCTGATCTGCTCGAGCTTCACGATGGCGCTGGCGGTGCGCGCGGCGCAGCTCGGGCGGCGGCGGCAGCTCGTCGGCCTGCTCGGGGCGACGATCGCGCTCGCCGTCTGCTTCCTCGGCGTCAAGGGGATCGAGTACGAGCAGAAGTGGAAGGAGGGCCTGCTCTGGGGCGCCCACTTCCACGCCAAGCTGGCGCCGGCGCCGCCGGCATTGCCGCAGACGCTGCCGGCGGTGCCGCCGGCCGAGGGCGAGGAGCGCTCGCTGATCCCGCCCGCGGCCACCGGGCCGGCGGGCCTGGCGCGGCCCGGCCGCGCCGAGGTCGCCGAGGGAGCGCAGGGACCGCCGCACGACGTACAGGTGTTCTTCGCGGTGTACTTCCTGATGACCGGGCTGCACGGCGTCCACGTGATCGTCGGCATCGGCTTGCTGACGTGGATGATGGTGCGGGCGAAGCGGGGGGAGTTCGGCCCGGAGTATGCGACGCCCGTCGATCTGGCCGGCCTGTACTGGCACCTCGTGGACATAATCTGGATCTTCCTCTTCCCGTTGTTGTATCTGATCAGGTGAGACAGGGCGAAGGGAAGAGGGAAAAGGGAAGAGGGAAGACGGAAGAGGGAAGACTTGAGGCAGGACAAGAGAGGGAGGACGGCGTGCTGGTTCGGGTAAGCGTGATCTCCGCGACGAGTGAACGCGGTCGCATCGGCGGCACCGTGTCCCGCGGTCCTTCGTCTCCCTTCTCCCTTCTTCCCTCTCACATTGCCGTCCGGAGAGCGCCATGACCGAGGCGCCTGACGGACCTGTTGCACATGCCGAGCCCGCTGGCGCCACGCACGTGGTGCCGGTGCGGGTCCTCGCCCGGGTGTGGGGCGCGCTGCTCGTGCTCACCCTGCTGACCGTCGCGGTCGCGCGCGTGGACCTCGGCAGCCTGAACCTCGACCTCGCAATGCTGATCGCGACGGTCAAGGCGACGCTGGTCGTCCTCTACTTCATGCACCTGCGCTACGACCGCCCGATCCTCGCCGTCGTGTTCGCCGCCGCGCTGCTGTTCGTCGCGCTGTTCGTCTCGATCACGCTCCTCGACACGCACGCCTACGCGCACAACCTCATCCCGGACTACGGGCCGGCGCTGCCGAAATGAACGCGCCGATCCGGGGCGACGGCCGCGATCGGCCCGCGCCGCTCGAGACCGGCCGGTTCGGGATGCGGCTGCTGGTGGCGGCGCTCTCGATGCTGTTCGCGGCCAGCCTCGTGGCCTACCTCCTGATCCGCTCGCGCACCCCGGTCTGGCCGCCGGCGGGGATGCCGCGGCTGCCGGGCACGCTCTGGATCTCGACGCTCATCCTGCTCGCGAGCAGCGTCACGATGCAGGCGGCGGTGCGCGCCGCACGGGCCGGCCGCGCGGCGGCGCTGCGCGCCGACATGCTCGTCACCACGCTGCTCGGCGTCGCGTTCCTCGCCTCGCAGACGCTCAACTGGTTCGCGCTCGTCGCGGAGAACCTCACCGCGAAGGCGAACCTGTACGGCTTCACCTTCTACATCCTCACCGGCCTGCACGCGGCGCACGTCGTCGGCGGCCTGATCCCGCTCGCGGTGGTCACCGCGCGGGCGTTCAAGGGGAGATACTCGGCGGAGTTCCACCCGGGCGTGGAGTACTGCGCGATCTACTGGCACTTCCTCGACGTCGTGTGGGTCGTCATGTTCGCGATCCTGATGTTCCCCGCCTGAGAGTGCCGCCGGCGCCGGGCCTCTCGCTGCGTTGCGCTGCGCC
>JAKAFI010000316.1 GCA_021818005.1 Acidobacteriota bacterium
GTCGCGGACATCCGCGTCGCGCGGGCGGGCGATCCTTGCCCGCGCTGCGGCGCGCCGCTCGTCGTCAAGCGCGGCATCGAGGTCGGCCACATCTTCAAGCTCGGCACCAAGTACTCGGCGAAGATGGCGTGCAACTTCCTCGACGAGGGGGGGGCGGTGCAGCCGATGATCATGGGGTGCTACGGGCTCGGGGTCGGCCGCACCGTGGCCGCGGCGGTCGAGCAGAACCACGACGACGCCGGTATCGTCTGGCCGCGGCCGCTGGCGCCGTTCGAGGTCGAGCTGATCGCGCTCAACCCCGACGTAGCGGCGGTCCGCGAGGCCGCCGAGCGGGTCTACGCCGACCTCAAGGCCGCCGGCTGCGAGGTGTTCTACGACGACCGCGACGAGCGCCCCGGCGTCAAGTTCAACGACGCCGACCTGATCGGCTTCCCGGTGCGCGTCGTGATCGGCAAGAAGGGGGTCGAGCAGGGCCAGGCCGAGCTCTCGCTGCGCCGCAACCGGGCGCGGATCCCGGTCCCGCTCGCGGAGGCGGTGGGTAAGGTGAAGGAACTGCTGGCTTCGCTCTGAGACCTCGTCCGGCCCTCGGTTCGACGGAGGCCGGACCTCGGTGCGCGCTTGACCGTGCGGCGCCGCTGCGAGTAACGTGCCTCGCCCGGCGGACCGCTCGCCGAACGCTGCGCGGTCGGGCGGGCACCACAGGAGGGACCAAGCGATGCTCCGAACTCTGGCACTCAGCCTCGCGGCCGCGGCCGTGCTCCTCGTCCTGCCGCCGTCCGGCGCGCGCGCCGGGCAGGCCCAGCCTGCACCCAAGGCGCCCGCAGCCCGAACGAACCCGTTCTTCACCCCCAGCCCGCTTCCGTTCCAGGCGCCGCAGTTCGACAAGATCCAGGATGCGGACTTCGGGCCGGCGCTCGAGGAGGGGATGAAGCAGCAGCGGGCGGCGGTGGAGAGGATCGCCGACAACCCGGCGCCGGCGACGTTCGAGAACACCCTCGTCGCGCTGGAGAAGAGCGGCCCGCTGCTGCTCCGCGTCGGCCAGGTGTTCAACGCGCTGTGCTCGGCCAACACCGACCCGACGCTGCAGAAGCTCCAGGAAGCAGTGGCGCCCAAGCTGGCCGCGCACCAGGATGCTATCTTCCTCAACGACAAGCTGTTCAAGCGGGTCGAGGCGGTCTACGGCGAGCGCGCCTCGCTCAAGCTCGACCCCGAGTCGGCGCGCCTGGTCGAGTACTACCACCAGCAGTTCGTGCACGCCGGCGCCCGGCTCTCGGACGCGGACAAGACCCGGCTCAAGCAGCTCAACGAGCGCGACGCCGCGCTCTCCGCCAAGTTCACCAACCAGCTCCTGGCCGCCGCCAAGGCGGGCGCCCTCGTGGTGGGCGACAAGGCCGAGCTGGCGGGCCTGTCGCAGGGTGAACTCGACGCCGCCGCGCAGGATGCCAAGGGCCGTGGGCTGACCGGGAAGTGGCTGATCCCGCTGCAGAACACGACACAGCAGCCGGCGCTCTCCTCGCTCTCCGACCGCGCGACGCGGGAGAAGCTGTTCGAGGACTCGTGGCTGCGCGCCGAGCGCGGCGACGCCAACGACACCCGCGCGACGATCGCCGAGCTGGCGACGTTGCGCGCCGAGAAGGCGAAGCTCCTCGGTTATCCGAACTACGCCGCCTGGCGGCTCGAGGACCAGATGGCGAAAACGCCGGCGGCTGTCGAGAGCTTCCTCGGCAAGCTGGTGCCGCCGGCGACGGCCAACGCGCGCCGCGAGGCGGCCAACATCCAGGCGCTGATCGACACGCAGCACGGCGGCTTCAAGCTCGAGCCGTGGGACTGGGAGTTCTACGCGGACCAGGTGCGCAAGGCGAAGTTCGACCTCGACGAGGCGCAGCTCGAGCCGTACTTCGAGCTCAACCGCGTGCTGGAGGACGGCGTGTTCTACGCGGCGCACGAGCTCTACGGCATCACCTTCAAGGAGCGCCACGACATCCCGGTGTACAACCCCGACGTGCGGGTGTTCGAGGTGTTCGACCACGACGGCTCGCCGATGGCGCTGTTCTACTGCGACTACTTCAAGCGCGACAACAAGTCGGGCGGGGCGTGGATGGACAACTTCGTGATCCAGTCCAAGCTCCTCGGCACCAAGCCCGTGGTCTTCAACGTCGGCAACTTCACCAAGCCGGCGCCCGGCCAGCCGGCGTTGCTCTCCTGGGACGACGTCACCACGATGTTCCACGAGTTCGGTCACGCGCTGCACGGCATGTTCGCCGACGAGGAGTACCCGAGCCTGTCCGGCACCAACGTGGCGCGCGACTTCGTCGAGTTCCCGTCGCAGATCAACGAGCACTGGGCGCTGTACCCGCAGGTGCTGGCGCACTACGCGATCAACATCAAGACCGGCAAGCCGATGCCGCAGGAGCTGGTGGACAAGATCAAGCGCGCCGCCACGTTCAACCAGGGGTACGACCTCACCGAGCTGCTCGCCGCCGCCGAGCTCGACATGCAGTGGCACACGCTCGCCGCCGGCGCCCCGAAACCGAACGTGGACGCGTTCGAGGCGGCGGCGCTCAAGGCGACCGGCGTGGACGTGCCGCAGGTGCCGCCGCGCTACCGCTCCACCTATTTCCTCCACATCTGGAGCAACGGCTACGCCGCCGGCTACTACGCCTACCTCTGGGCGGAGATGCTCGACGACGACGCGTTCGCCTGGTTCACCGAGCACGGCGGGCTGACGCGCGCCAACGGCGACCGCTTCCGCGCCATGATCCTCTCGCGTGGCAACACCGAGGACCTGGCGGCGATGTACCGCGCGTTCCGCGGCCGCGACCCCGAGATCGGGCCGATGCTCGAGACCCGCGGCCTGGCCGGGAAGTAGAACTCGCCGTGAATCTCCGGAGGGCCGGCTCTCGGGCCGGCCCTCCGTATCTCCGCGCGCGGCGCCGACCGGTCAGCGCGGGCGCGGGAGGCGGCCGAGCAAGCGCAGGAGGCCGTCCAGGAGAGTCGCGGGGTGGGGCGGACACCCGGGGACGAACAGATCGACGGGCAACAGCCCGGCCGACCCGCCTTCGACCTCGGGGTTGCCGGCGAACGGGCCTCCCGAGATCGCGCACGCGCCGGAAACGATCACCAGCTTGGGCGCCGGGACCGCCGCGTAGGTCGCGAGCAGCGCCGCACGCATGTTCGCGGTGACCGGCCCGGTGACGAGCAGCCCGTCGGCGTGGCGCGGCGAGGCGACGAAGCCGATGCCGAAGCGCTGCATGTCGAAGACGATCGTCTGCAGGACGGCGGCGTCGGCCTCGCACCCGTTGCAGCCTCCGGCGCTCACCTGACGCAGGCGCAGCGAGCGCCCGAAGGTTGCGCGCATGCGCCGGTCGAGCGCCGCTGCGAGCGGCACCGGGTCCGGGCCGACGACGAGGCCCGCGCGCGACCTCGTGGCCATGCGGTAGTCCCCGCTCATCGTGACCGCGCCGGCGGCACAGGCGTCCTGGCACTGGGTGCAGAACAGGCAGCGGCCGAGGTCGATGCGGACGCCGCCGCCTGCGGCCGCCACCGCCCCCGTGGGGC
>JAKAFI010000317.1 GCA_021818005.1 Acidobacteriota bacterium
GCGGCAGGGCGACGGCCGCAGCGACGGCAGCGAGAGCAAGGTGGAAGGGACGGTTCATGCAGGCCTCCAATCGACCCGCGATTCTACGCCGGCGGGCGCCGGAGGTTGCTCGAGGAGCGGAGGAAGTCAAGAGTGAAGAGTTGAGAGTGAAAAGTGAAAAGTCAAAGGCGGCAAAGGGAAAAGGGGAGAGTGAAAAGGGAAGACGAAGAACGGAGGACGGAGGTGAGCTGGGGAGTTGGTTCTGCGGCTCCCCTGCACCTCTGCACCTCCGCTCCTCTGCTGTCATCTTCCGACGGTCCACGGGCCACGGGCCACGGTCGTTGCCGGCCACCGACCACCGGCCCCGCCTCTGACAAGAAGGGCGGAGCCGAGCCCCGCCCTCCCGCATCTTGCTTTCCCGGACCCCGAAACCCGGTCCCCGAGCCCCTGTCTCTCCGGACCCCGGGCCCCGAGCCCCGAGCCCCGGCCCCTACATCGTCTTCAGCATCTCCTCGGCTTCCTTGCAGGTCTTGCCGACGCCGGCGACCGACTTGGTGAACGCGGCCTTCTCCTCGTCGGTGAGGTCGAGCTCGATGATCTTCTCGATCCCGTTGCGGCCGACGATGCACGGCACGCCGACGAACAGGCCCTTGACGCCGTACTCGCCGTCGAGCTTGGCGCACACGGGGATGATCTTGCGCTTGTCGAAGATCACGGCCTCGGCCATCTCGAGCGCCGCCCAGGCCGGCGAGACGAACGCCGAGCCGAAGCCGAGCAGCCCGACGACCTCGCCGCCGGCCTTGCGGGTGCGGGCCTCGATCTTGGCCAGCGTGTCGGCGTCGAGGAACTTGGTCACCGGGATGCCGGCGATCTGGCAGGAGCTGCGCACCGGCACCATGTCGTCGCCGTGGCCGCCGAGCACGATCGCGTTGACGTTCTCGACCGAGACCTTGGCCGCCTCGGCGACGAAGTAGCAGTAGCGCCCGGAGTCGAGCACGCCGGCCATGCCGAACAGCTTGTTCTTCGGCGGGGCCAACCGCTTGTCGAGGGTGAAGACGATCGCGTCGAGCGGGTTGGCGATCGAGATGATCATCGCGTCGGGGCAGTACTGCTTGATCCCCTTGGCGACCTCGAGGGTGACCTTGAGGTTGATGGCGAGCAGCTCCTCGCGGCTGGGGAAGGTGCCGTCGGGACGCGCCTTGCGCGGCACGCCGGCGGTGTTGATCACGAGCTCGGAGCCGGCCAGCGCCGAGTAGTCCTTGGAACCGACGAGCTTGATGTCGTGACGGATGGTCGGCAGCCCCTCGGCGATGTCGAGGGCCTTGCCGATCGAGACCGACTGCTTCTTGACCACCTCCTGGCGCTCCGGCGGGTCGGACGGGTTGGGCATCGGCGCCGGGTCGGTCATCCCGACCTCCCGCGCCAGCCCGCGCTGCGCGATCTCCTGGGCGAGCACGCCGCCGATGAAACCACCGCCGATCAAGCCGATCTTCTTCAACATGGTGTTCCTCCCTTTCCCGGGCCCTCGGCCCTCACCTGCGATCGGTGCGAGGCGGGGACGCCGCCTGAATCCGTCCGGCCGCCGCATCGTTGAGGTTCAACTCCCAACGCCCTCCCCATCGTAAACCGCCCGCGGCCGTGCATCGGGGCCCCGAGGAGGCAGGCCCCGCAAGCCGCTACCGCTGTCCGAGATCGGCCGGCAGCTTGGCCGATCGCGCCGCCGCAGCGGCGGCGCTGCGCCGCAGCTGCGCCCGCTCGTCGGCGGTCAGCGGCAGGTCGGCGAAACCCTCCAGCCCGGCGGCACCGAGCCTGGCGGGGACGCCGACGAACACCCCCGTCACGCCGAACTCCCCCTGTAGGTACACGAAGCACGGCCGGATCTTCTTGCCGTCGTTGACGATCGCGTCGGCAATCTCGACCGTTCGTGCGGCCGGGCGTTCGTCTGCCGCGTCGGGCTCCGGCCGCCGGGCGATCCCGCGCGATGCGCCGGGCTCGGCCGCCGCGGACGCCCGGACGAGCGCCGGGTCGAGCGCCTCCGCGACGCCGATCACGCGCTCGCGCGGGAACCCCGAGACGCGCCGCGCGACCTCGCACATCACGTCGACCGGTTCGGAGACCATGATGATGATCGAGTCGCGCGACTTGCGCACCGCGCGCGAGACCGCCTCGCTCACGGCCCGGACGATGGCGTCCAGCGGCTCGCCGCGGCTCGCCGCGGGCGCGCGCGCCGAGCCGGCGGCCACGATGAGGACGTCGGAGCCGGCGGTGGCGTCGTAGTCGCCGGCGCGCACGCCCCCGCCGTGGTCGGCGGCGGCCGGCGCGGCGTGATCGAGTTCGACCACGACGATCTCGCCGAGGCGCCGCCGGGCGAGGCGTCGAGCCGTGGCGGCGCCGACATCTCCGGCGCCGATCACCGTGATCTTCGGCTTCCTCATCGCGACCCACCTCGATTTGTCAGGTTTCCGGCGCGGCCTCGCAATCCCTGACGCAAACGTTACAGTAGCACCGGCTGCGGGCCGCGACAACCGCCGCACCGGGGTCGTCGCGTGCTTGAAATGTCCAAAAGACGGGTGTATAAGGAGGCGGTTGCTGCTTTCGATAAGAAAGTGGGACTCCGGTCCCACTTTTTTTTCGGAAGCGAAGGAGACGATGGCGCGTCTTTCGGAGGATCTCATGGCCCGCCTGGGCCGCCTCGCCGCCGGCGAGGGGGTCGAGCTGGTGGCCGTCGAGGTGGGCGGCACGGCCCGCAAGCCGGTGGTGCGCCTGCTCCTCGATCGTCCCGAGGGTGGCGTGACGCTGGCGGACTGCGAGTCGGTGTCCCGCCAGGCGAGCGTGCTCCTCGACACGCACGACCCGTTCCCCGGGGCGTTCACGCTCGAGGTCTCGTCTCCTGGAATTGACCGCAAGCTCTATTCCGACAACGATTTCGTTCGTTTCGAAGGACGCGCGGTTCGGGTGAGGATGCGCCCGGGCTGGCCGGCCCCCCGCGTCATCGACGGGCTGCTGGCGGGGCGCGGCGACGGGGTGATCCGCGTGCGCGACGGCGCCGGGGTCATCCGCGAGCTCCCCGAACGCGAAGTGCTCGAAACCCGGCTCGCGCCGGAGCTCGAGGCGACCTCGAAACCAGCGAAACCACGGGAAGGACGTAGGCGATGAAGATGGAACTCGGCACCCTGATCCGTCAGGTCTCCCACGAGCGGGAGATCGAACCGGAGCGCCTGGTCGCGGCGCTCGAGGACGCGATCTCGCAGGCGGCGAGAAAGCACTACCGCGAGCGCGGCGTGCGCACCAAGATCGACCTCGAGAACGGCGAGATGACCTCGTTCCGGGTGCGCACGGTGGTGGCCACCCCCGAAGAGGTCACGGACCCGACCGGGGAGATGACCCTCGAGGACGCACGCGAGATCGACCCGGCGATCGAGGTCGGCGGCGAGCTGGTGCTGGGTGAGCTGGACACCGCGTCGCTCGGCCGCATCGCGGCGCAGGCCGCCCGCCAGATGCTGTTCCAGCGCGTGCGCGAGGCGGAGCGCGACAACATCTACGGCGAGTACATCGGCAAGGTCGGCGAGCTG
>JAKAFI010000318.1 GCA_021818005.1 Acidobacteriota bacterium
CGACCGTGTAGCGGGGAACGCGGAAGAACAGCAGCTTGCCGTCGGCGGTCGGCGTCGCCTCGAGCAGCGGGCGGCGCTGTGCGCCGGGCAGCCGGACCTCACGGACGACGCCGCCGGCGAAGAGGAGCTGACGGTCGGCGCGGCAGAAGTACAGGCAGTTGTTCGGCCCGACGCGCGGGGCGTACTCCGGCCCCATCGAGTTGATGCGCGGCTCCAGCGGCTGTCCGGGCTTCCCCTCGAGCGACAGCCAGAGGTCCGATGAGCCGCCGTCGTACACGGTCCAGACCATCGCCTTGAGCTCGCGGCCGAAGCGCTGGCCGTCCCCGACGCTCTTCCCTCCCGGCAGGTCGAGCTTCACTAGCGTCCCCCATGCCGACTTCGCGTTCGGCCGCTCGCTCGAGTAGAGAGCGCGGGCGCCGTCCCGCTGCATGACCTCGACCAGGCACTCGGTCTCGCTGCCGTTGACCCAGGTGAGGCGTGCGCTGACGTCGGGTGCCAGGCCGGGGAACTCGACCGGCTGCGGCTCCGTCCAAGCACCGTTCGCCCACGCCGTCCGGTACGGCCGGTAGCCACCGACCGCCCACGGGACCAGCGCTCCCTCGGCGTCGCGCATTCCGGGGCGCACGGCCCCGAGCGGGGCGGCCTCCTTGCCGCCGAGCGGCAACCCCTGTCGCAGCCCGGCCGCGAAGTAGAGGAACGTGCCGCCCGGGCCCGGCAGCGGCGTCACCTCGATCCCCGCCGAGTTCACGAGCTTGGGGTCGTCGGGCCGGTCGGCGTCGGCCGGGAGCGACTGCAGCGATCGCGGCAGGACGTGCGCCTGGTAGACCGAGAACAGGTAGACATCGGCCGCGTCCGCGAGCAGGAGCTTGGTGCCGACCATGGCGGTGCTGCCGGGGACGGGGTCGACCGCGACCTCCTGCCCGACGCGGAACTCGTCGAGTCCGGACGCGCGCTCGCCCGGGATGCACACGGTGTCGGGGGTGACCTTGACTCGCACCTTGACGTCCTTCGCGAGGGTCGGCACCGGCTTCCCCTCGCGCTTCATGGCCGCCTGCATCGCTTCCGGCAGCCCCTCGTTGATCTCGACGTCCCAGGCGCCCTTGTCGGCCGCCGCGCGGATCGCGGCGATGCGGCCGAGGACGAGGCTGTCCGGCTGTGGCACCGGCGTGTTCGTGTCCTGCAGGTTGCAGCCGGCGCCGAGGAGCGCCAGCACCAGCACCACGGAGTTCCGCCTCATGGTCATCGTGTCGTCCTTCCTTCTCCTACAGCAAGATGCCGGCGATGCAGGCGCTGACGAAGCTCACCAGGGCGCCGCCGACGAGGGCGCGCACACCGAGCCTCGCCAGGTCGTGCTGGCGGTTCGGCACGAGCCCGCCGATGCCGCCGATCTGGATGCCGATCGAACCGATGTTGGCGAAGCCGCACAGCGCGTACGTCGCCAGCACCGCGGCGCGGTGGGACAGCACCGGCACGGAGCCTGCCGCCTTCGCGCCGCTGGCGACGAGCTTCGCGTTGTCGAGCAGCGTCTTCATGTCGAGGTAGGCGATGAACTCGTTGAGCACGGTCTTCTTGCCGAGGAGCACGCCGACGGTGCCGCACTCGTGCCAGGGGACCCCCATCAACCACGCGACCGGCGCCAGCAGGCGCGCGAACAGCCACTCGAGCGAGAGCTGCGGCATTCCGGCGAGCCCGCCGCCCCAGCCGAGCAGGGCGTTGACCAGCGCCAGCAGCGCGAGGAACGCGATCAGCATCGCGCCGACGTTCAGGCACAGCCGCATGCCGTCGGAGGCGCCCGAGGCGGCCGCGTCGACGCCGTTGACCCACGGGCGCTCGACGTGGGCGTGCACCGACCCGGCGGTCTCCGGCTCGCCGTCCTCGGGGAAGAGGAGCTTGGCGATCGCGAGCGCGCCGGGGGCCGCCATGACCGAAGCGGCGATCAGGTGCACCGCCGGCACGCCGAACGAGATGTAGACCACGAGCACGCCGGCGGCGATGTGCGCGAAGCCGCCCACCATGATCGCGTACAGCTCCGATTGTGTCAGCGTTGCGAGGTATGGCCGGATCATCAGGGGAGCCTCGGTCTGGCCGACGAAGACGTTGGAGTCGCACAGCGACTCGGCGCCGGACGTGCCCATCGTCTTCATCATCAGCCAGGCGATCCCCTGCACGACCCGCTGCAGCACGCCGTAGTAATACAACAGCGTCGTCGCCGCCGAGACGAAGATGATCGTCGGCAGCACCTTGAACGCGAAGAAGTGGTCGGTGTACTTCTCGCCGAACACGAAGCTGGCGCCGGCGTCGGAGAAGTCGAGGAACTTCTTGGCCAGGTTGCCGAGGAAGCTGAAGGCGTCGTACCCCCACGGCGTCCGGATCACGATCACCGCGAGCGCGGCCTGCAGCGCCAGCCCCCAGAGCACCGTGCGCCAGCGCACCGCCTTGCGGTTGTTGGAGAACGCGTAGGCCAGACCGACGAAGACCACCAGGCCGAGCGCCGAGATCGCACGTTCCATCAATCCTCCTGCCGCGGACAACACCGCGTATCATACCCCCATGCTGCGCATGAACCGAGAGCTGTTCGAGCGCGTCGTCGCCGAGGCGCTCGACCGGCTGCCGCCGGAGACGGCGTCGTTCCTCGACAACGTGGCTGTGGTGGTGGAGGACGAGCCCAGCGACGAGGAGATCCGCGACGCCGGCCTCGATCCCGAGAGCGAGACCCTGTTCGGGCTGTACCAGGGGGTGGCGCTGCCGGAACGCGGCGGCAGTTACGGCAACGTCCTGCCGGACCGCATCGTCGTCTATCGCCTGCCCCTGCTCGACCACTGCCGCGATCGCAACGAGCTGATCCGCGAGATCCAGGACACCGTCGTGCACGAGGTCGGCCACTACTTCGGCATGGAGGAGGAGGACCTCCCGTAGTCGCGCCCGGCGGCCGGCAACGACTGTGGATCGTGGTTCGTGGATCGAAGAGGCAGGGGTCGGGGGCCAGGGGCCAGCGGTCAAGGCGTCAGGAGAGACGAGAAGAAGCCAATGGGAAGAGGGAAGACAACGACAGGGGCTGATCTGCCGTCCCTTTCCCCTCTTCCCTCTCCTTGCAACTTTTCACTCGTCACTCTCAACTCTTCACTCCTTCCTGCTCCTCCGCTCCTCTGCCCCTCCGCTCCTCTCCACCCTCACGTCTCCCGGACCCGCGTCCGCAGCCGAACCTCCGGCAACGGGCCGGGCTAGAATGCGGTGTGTGGGCGGCGCCCCAACGCGGAGGCCGGTCGGAACGTAGGCATCTGGGGAGGAACAGGCTTGAGAAAGGAATCGTTGGTTCCCCGCGAGAGCGGGAACGTGGGCGCCGCGCCGCGCCCGATCGAGAGCATCACGCCGCCGCTGATCCTCGAAGCGCTCAAGGGCGGCGTGCTCGGGCAGGACGACGCGCTGCGCTTCGTCTCGGTGGCGATCTACAAGCACACCACCGGCAAGGTGCCTGGCAACATCCTCCTGATCGGCAACTCGGGCACCGGCAAGACGACGATCATGAACAACATCC
>JAKAFI010000034.1 GCA_021818005.1 Acidobacteriota bacterium
ACCCAGCGAACGACGAAGAACGCCACGTTGAGGTACGCGCCGTTGGCGTGTCCTGCCGCGAACCCCGCCCGTGCCCACGGGTAGAGCGCGCCGAGCCCGAACAGCAGCGGCACGCCGAGCACGGCGACGAACGGGAGCGTGGCGGCGAACGTCTCGGCGATCCGGCGCACGACCACGCTCCAGCCCGAGTTCGTCAGGTGGTGCAGGAGGACGAAGTAGAGCGCGCCGAGGGCGAGGCTCAGCACGTAGGCGAAGGCGATCAGGTAGGCGAAGAAGAAGCGCTGCCAGCCGCCCGGCGTGACGGCGGCGAGCACCAGGCTGACGGCGATCGCGCCGGCGCCGGTGAGCGCCGCCCGGCGCCACAGGCGCGCGCCGACCGGGCCGAGGCGGCGCTGTTCGGCAACGGCTTCGAGGACGTGGCTCATCGGCCCCCCACCCCTACCTCAGCTCCCGCCGCAGCTCCGGCGGCACGTCGTCGATGCGCGCGTCCTGGCTGCGCTCGAGCGCCCGGACGTACGCGATGATCGCCCAGCGATCGGAGGCCGGGATCTGCGGCCCGTACGCCGGCATGTTGCGGATCCCGTACGTGATCGTGTTGAAGATGAAGCCGAGCGGCCGCTGTCGCACGAGGTCGGTGTGGTACGAGGAGGGCGGCGTCCACGTCCCCTCCTGCAGCGCGTCGGCGCGCTTCGCCACCGGCCCGTCGCCGTAGCCGGCGAGGCCGTGGCACGGCGCGCAGAAGATGTCGTAGCGCTCCTGCCCGCGCCGCAGGAGCGCATCGTTGACCGCCACCGGGAACGCCGTCACCCAGCCGTCGGCGTCCCGCCCGGTCCAGAACGCGGCGTTCGCGTGGCGCTCGCCGCGCGCCACCGTCCCCGCCACCTCGGGCCGCATCGCGCGCCCGTCCGCGAACATCGGGTCGGCCGACTGCGTCTTGAACTTCGGCTGCCGGCCCATGTCGCGGATCAGCTGGATCCGCGGTTCGCTCGAGGTCGTGACGCGGGCGCGGGCGATCAGCGCGAGCGGGATCAGCGCCAGCGCCGCCAGCAGGATACCGCCGTAGACGAGCGGGCGCGGGATCATTCCTCCTCCAGGCGCTCGACGCTGCGGGCGCCCGCCGCCTCGAGGAACGAGCGGGTCCCGTCGGGGTCGAACCTGGGGTCGTCGGCGCGCACCGCGACGTAGAACCGGTCGGTGGTGGCGCGCGCGCGGAAGCGTGCGCTCTCGAACACCGGGTGGTAGAGCTGTGGCAGGCGGTTCGCGATCATCAGGCCGACGAAGCCGCCGACCGCCGCCAGCAGGATCGTGAGCTCGAACGTGATCGGGATCGCCACCGGCAGGCCGAAGAACGGCTTGCCGCTGATCCGGTACGGGTAGTCGACCGCGTTCGTCCACCACTGCAGCAGCAGCGCCGCGCCCGCGCCGGTCACCCCGCCGCCGAGCACGACCGCCGGCAGCCGGCTCGTCCGTATCCCCATCGCCTCGTCGAGCCCGTGGATCGGGAACGGCGCGAACGCGTCGAACTTGACGAACCCCGCGTCGCGCACCTTCTCGCACGCGGCGAGCAGCGCATCCACCGAGTCGAACTCGGCCAGGTACCCCCAGCGGGGCGCTCCGCCGCCCGTGCTCATGGCCGCGCGTCTCCCCTCTGGACGTCGTGCTGGTGCGGGATCTCGCCCCAGTACTGCCCGTGGCCGTGGTGCGGGCCGTGCTCGAGCCCGGCGGCCGGCATCACGCTCTTGACCTCGGCCATCGCGATCATCGGCCCGAAGCGCAGGAAGAGGAGGAAGAGGAAGAAGAACAGGCCGAACGACCCGGCCAGCGTGCCGAGGTCCACCCAGGTGGGCTTGTAGTACCCCCAGCTCGACGGCAGGTAGTCGCGCGACAGCGACGAGACGACGATCACGAACCGCTCGAACCACATCCCGACGTTGACGAGGAGCGCGACCGTGACCAGCATCCACGGCGTCTGGCGCACCTTCCGGAACCAGAACGCCTGCGGTGCGGCGACGTTGCACGTCATCATGATCCAGAACGCCCACGCGTACGGCCCGAGCGCGCGGTTGACCAGGGCGAAGCGCTCGTATTGGTTGCCCGAGTACCACGCCATGAAGAACTCGATCCCGTACGAGTAGGCGACCATCAGGCCGGTCGCCAGTGTGATCTTCGCCATGTTGTCGAGGTGGCGCGCCGTGATCAGGTCGTGCAGGCCGAAGTACGAGCGCACCGGCACGATCAGCGTGATCACCATGGCGAAGCCGGAGAAGATCGCGCCGGCGACGAAGTACGGCGGGAAGATCGTCGAGTGCCAGCCCGGCAGCTGCGCGACCGCGAAGTCGAAGCTCACCACCGAGTGCACCGAGAGCACGAGCGGCGTCGCCAGCGCCGCCAGCATCAGGTAGGTGCGCTCGTAGCGGTGCCAGTGGCGGCCGGAGCCGCGCCACCCCAGGCTGAGGATCCCATAGACGATCTTGCGCGCCCGCGTCTTCGCCCGGTCGCGCAGCGTGGCCAGGTCGGGGACCATCCCGGTGTACCAGAACAGCAGCGAGACCGTGAAGTACGTCGAGACCGCGAACACGTCCCAGAGCAGCGGGCTGCGGAAGTTCGGCCACAGGTACATCTGGTTGGGGTACGGGAACAGCCAGTAGTCGAACCACGGCCGGCCGGTGTGGATCGCCGGGAACAGGCCGGCGCACATGACCGCGAAGATCGTCATCGCCTCGGCGAAGCGGTTGATGCCGGTGCGCCACTTCTGCCGGAACAGGAACAGGATCGCGGAGATCAACGTCCCGGCGTGGCCGATGCCGACCCAGAAGACGAAGTTGACGATCGCGAACCCCCACCCGACCGGGATCATCACGCCCCAGACGCCGATCCCGACCATGAAGAGGTAACCCATCAGCGCCAGCAGCACGGCGGTGAGCGCGGAGGAGACCGCGAACGCCGCGTACCACCAGCGCGGCGGCTTCGGCCGCTCGACGATTCCGCACACCTTCTCGGTCACCGAGGCGAAGTCGTTGTCGCCGAGGACGAGCGGCGCGCGGGTGCCGGGCGCCTCGATCGTGTTGTCGGGAAGGTACGGCGCCGCGCTCATCCGCCCTCCCCCACCTTGCCCGACGGGTTGCGCAGCTTGGCGAGGTAGGTGAGGCGCGGCTTCGTGTTCAGCTCGCCGAGCACCGCGTACGACCGCTTGTCGGCCCGCAGCCGCGAGGCGCGGCTCGCCGGGTCCTTGATGTCGCCGAACACGATCGCCTGCGCCGGGCAGGTCTGCGCGCACGCCGGCACGATCTCGCCGTCGCGGACCGGGCGGCGCTCGTTGCGCGCCGTGATCTTGACCGCCTCGATGCGCTGGATGCAGAAGCTGCACTTCTCCATCACGCCGCGGCCGCGCACCGTCACCTCGGGGTTGAACACCAGCTTCTCGCTCTCGGGCACGTTCTTGAAGTAGTTGAAGAAGTTGAAGCGCCGCACCTTGTACGGGCAGTTGTTCGAGCAGTAGCGGGTGCCGACGCAGCGGTTGTACACCTGCTCGTTGAGCCCCTCGTCCGAGTGCATCGTCGCGCCGACCGGGCACACCTGCTCGCACGGGGCGTTCTCGCACTGCTGGCACGCCATCGGCTGGAACGCCACCTTCGCCGTCGCCGGCTTGCCCGAGAAGTAGCGATCCACGCGGATCCAGTGCATCGCCCGCCCGCGGATGACCTGGTCGCGCCCGACCACCGCGATGTTGTTCTCGGCCTGGCAGGCGATCATGCACGCGTTGCACCCGATGCACGCCGACAGGTCGATGCTCATCGCCCACTGGTGCTCGCCGGTGAGCTTCGGCGACGCGAAGATCGGCGCCGACGCCGGCTGCTCGTCCATCTTGCGCACGAACTCGGGGTCGGCGAGGAACTCGGCGAGCGTCCCCTCGCGGATCAGCTCGGCGATGCGCTGCCCCCGCGCCTCGTAGCCGACCCGGTCGACCGGATGCTGGTCCTGGGTGCAGGCGAGCACGTGGTGACGCCCGGTCTTCTCGATGGTGACGCCGGCGACGAACTCCGGCGCGCCGGCCGGGCGGAACGGGTAGACGTCGATGCCGACCCCGTCGCCGACCGAGCCGGCGGCGGTCCGCCCGTAGCCGAGCGGCAGCACGACCGTGCCCTCCGCCTGCCCCGGCATCACGAAGACCGCGATCTCGACCGCCCTCCCGCCGCTCGCCACCTTGATCACGTCGCCGCGCCCGACGCCGAGCGCGGCGGCCGTCGCCGGCGCGAGCAGCGCGGCGTTGTCCCAGGTGACCTTGCTCAGCGGGTCGGGCATCTCCTGCAGCCAGGCGTTGTTCGCGAAGCGCCCGTCGTACACGCTGGCGTCCGCCGTGAACACGGCCTCGAAGCCGCCGGCGGTCGCCGCGGCCGCCGGCGGAACGCTGGCCGGCCGCCCCGTCAGGGCGACCGCGACCGCGGGGAACGCGCTGCCCGCGAGCACCCCGTCGTTGAGCGCGCTGCGCCACGCGTCCTCGAGCACCCCGCCGGCGAGGCCGCCCAGCGTGGCGCGGACGATCTCGTACGCCGACGGCGCGCTCCCGCCGAGGGTCAGAGCGACGATATCGAGCGCGGTCCGCCCGCCGTAGAGCGCCTCGATCAGCGGTTGCTGCACCGAGTACGTCCCGTCCCAGGCGCGCGCGTCGCCCCAGCTCTCGAGGTAGTGGGCGCGCGGCAGGTGCCAGGTCGCCAGGCGCGACGTCTCGTCCTCGTACTCGGAAAGACGGATGCGAACCGGCACCTGCGCGAGGCGCTCGGCGAAGCGCAGCTCCGGCGGAGCCGCGTAGGCCGGGTTGCCGCCGAGCAGCAGCGCCGTGCCGGCGCCCGCCGCCGCGGCGAGGAACTCGGCCAGGCCGCCGGCCGCCGGAACCGCCCCCGCCTCACCGTCGCGCGTGTAGACGACCGTCTCTCCGACGTTGCCGAGGGCGAGGTTGGCGAGCGCCGCGACCTCGTGCGCGGGCGCCGGGCTCGCACCTGCGACGACGAGGCCACGCCCGCGCGCCGCCGCGAGGTCGCGCGCCGCCGCCGCCGCGAACGCCGCCTCGTTCGGGTCGGCCGTGGCGACAGCGGCGAACGCGTCGGCGCCGGGCACGGCGACGCCCAGCCGCCGCAGCTCGACGAGCAGCCTCGCGGCCACGCCCACGACCCGCCCGGCCGGCACGGCGAGGCGGTGGTCGGCCGCGGCCGCAGTCAGCGTGACCGCGGGCCCGACCGCGAACAGCCGGTTCATCGTCCCGTCCGCGGCGCGCCGGCGCGCGGCGAACTCGCGCGCGTGGCGGACCGCATCGGGGTGGGAGAAGATCGGGTCGGCGTCGAGGCAGAGCACGACGTCGGCGCGGTCGAGGTGCAGCTGCGGCCGCACCGCCTGGCCGAACAGGCGCGCGGCGGCGGCGCGGCCGTGGTCGCCGGCGAGCGGCTCCCATTCGAACCACCCTGCCGCCGGGAACGCCTGCGCGAACGCGGCCCGCAGCCGCGCCAGGCTGGGTGAGGAGCTCGCCTCCGCCAGCACGACGAGGCCGGCGCCCCGGCTCGCGCGCAACGCGGCGAAGTGCGGGCCGGCGAACGCCGCGAACTCGTCCCAGCTGGACACCAACGTCTGGCCGCCGTCGCGGCGCAGCACCTGCTTGCTCCGGTCCGGGTCGTACAGCCCGAGCAAGCTCGCCTGGGCGAGCGCGCTCGCCGCGCCGCGGCTGCCGGGGTGCAGCGGGTTGCCCTCGACCTTGATCGGCCGCCCGTCGTAGCTGGTGACGAGGAGGCCGAGCGCGGCGCCGCCGAGCTCCATCGCGGTGGCGTACTGCTGCGGCACGCCGGGGATCCGGTCGGCCGGGCGGTGCGCGAACGGCAGGATCGTCTCCCGCGGCCAGCGGCAGGCGGCAAGGCCGGCGACGCCGAGCGAGGCGCCCATGACCTTGAGGAACGCCCGCCGCGTCTGGGGCGAGATCAGGTCCTCGGCCAAGCCCGGGAACTCCTTCTCCACGAGCGCGCGGTACTCCGGCGTGTCGGCCAGCTCGTCGAGGCTCCGCCAGTACTCCCGGCTCACGCGCTCCCCCTCGCCGCTGCGCCCGCGGCGCTCTTCCCGGTGCCCGGTGCCCTGTGCCCGGCCCCCTGTTTCATCGGTGGCACGTCCAGCAGTCGGTCGACGGGTTGATGTGGTTGGCCTGGCGCAGCTGCCGGCCGTACGTCACCGGGTCCTCGGGCGCCACCCAGTCCATCACCGTCACCTTGTCGGGCGGCCGCAGGTGCTGCGAAGGGTGACGGTGGCAGTCGAGGCACCACCCCATCGAGAGGCGGTGCACCTGGGTCACGACGTCCATCGTGTCGACGCGCCCGTGGCACTCGACGCACCCGACCCCCTGGCGGACGTGCGCCGAGTGGTTGAAGTAGACGTAGTCGGGGAGGTCGTGCACCCGCACCCACGGGATCGGCAGGCCGGTGGCGTAGCTCTCGCGCACGCGCAGCAGCTTCGGGCTCGTCGTCCGGATGCGCGCGTGGCAGTTCATGCAGGTCTGCGTCGGCGGCAGCGCGGCGTGCGCCGCGACCTCCACGGTGTTGTGGCAGTAGCGGCAATCGATGCCGAGCTTCCCCGCGTGCAGCGCGTGGCTGAACGGCACCGGCTGCACCGGGCGGTAGCCGATCGCGGTCGTCCGCGGCGAGCCGCCGAACGCGAGCAGCACGACGAGGTAGGCGGGGACCAGGACGAGCACGGCCGCGAGAACGGGTCTCAACGAGTTCGTCCACCTCGGGAAGACGAACGTGTCGCGGCCGCCGCTCGGAATCATGAGACGTAATCTAAATCAAGACGGCGAAACTCGTCAACCCCCCCGCCGCGTCCGGCCGAGCCTCACCCGGCAGCAGCCCCGCATCATCATGATCTCAATCGGTTTTCGACACGAAGCCGTGACGACCGCGGGACGGAGTCTCAGCTCGCGGGCTCGATCCCGTCCACGGTCCACGACCCGCCGTCGAACGTGACCGCGTCACCGACCCGCTTCTCGAGCAGCCGCTGCGCCGCCTCGGAGCCGTGGGAGAACACGCCGTTCTCCGGGTCGCCCTCGTAGGGGCCGAGGATGACGACCGCGCGCCGCTCCCCGCCCCCGTCCGGCCGCAGCCAGGCGCGGGTGCCGACCCGGACGCGGCTGGTGTCCACCGTGGCGGGGTCGATGATCCGCACCTTGGCGAGGTCGCCCTGCAGCTCGGACGCCTTGGCCGAGAGCAGCTCCTGGCGCGCGCGGGCGGCGTGGTACTCGAAGTTCTCGGAGAGGTCGCCGTGGGCGCGCGCCTCCTGGATCGCCCGCAGCGTCTCCGGGATCTCCTTCTCGAGCAGGTTCTTCAGCTCCGCCTGCAGACGGGCCACGGTGGCCGGGAGCGCCGGGACGACGTCCGGCTCCGCCACCTGGCGCAGCTCGGGGAAACGGGCGGTCACCGCCCGCCGCAGCCAGTTGCGCTCGTCGGCGAGCTCGCCCGGGTGCTCGAGGATCTGCACGATCCGCCGCGCCTGGTCGACGGTGAGCCGCTCCGCGACGATGCGCCCGGCAAGGCCTCCGGCCGACACGATCGCCTTGAGGCGGGCGCGGTACGGGCTGAACGCCTTGCGCTCCGCGAGCTCGACGAGGCGCACGAGCAACGCCCCGCCGCGCCGCTCCTCGAGCAGCGGCCGCAACGCGTCGCCGTCCTCCTCGCACAGCCACACCAGCGCCGCCGGATGGCGCGCCGGCTGCAGCAGGCTGCGCTCGAGGAACGACTGCACGCGCGCGCTCTCCCCCGCCGCGACGAGCGCCGAGGAGACCGCCGAGAGGAGCCGCGGGCTCGGCTCGTGGTCGAGCCAGAAGTCGAACACGCCGGCCCAGCCGCCCGGATCGTGCTCGCGCACGAAGTCGAGCGCGATCTCGCGCTGCAGCGCGTCGGGAAGCCCGGCCAGCAGCTTCTCCGGTCCGACGCGCGCCAGCACCGCCGCCCGCGTCGCCTCGACGGCGTCCGCGGGCGCGCCGCTGCGCGCCGCCAGCGTCAGCGCCTCCCACGCGAGCGGCGCGTCGGTGTCCGCCGACCCCGCCCGTTCGAGCAGCGCCGCGGCGAAGAACGCCCCCAGCTCGCGGCTGCGGCCGGTGTGGCGCCGCGCCAGGTCGAGCTGCTCCGTCAGCGGGGCGCGCAGGAACTCGGCGCGGATCTCGTCCTCCGGCCCGGCGCCGGACGCCAGCCGGTACTGCACGCGGGTGCCGCTCCCCGAGGCGAGGACCCGGGGGTTCCTCTTCGCCCGGTTCCACCAGCTCGTCCATTGCTCTTCGGTGACCACGCCCGCGAGCGCGGCCTTGAGCTCCGGGACGGCCATCGGCGCGGCGAAGCTCTCGAGCACGGCTGCCAGCGTGCCCTGCGGGTCGCTCGCGGCCTCGGCCGCCAGCGCCGCCGGCTCCTCGAGCCGCCGGCGCAGGACGTGACCGGGAGGCAGGGGCGTCAGGTACTTCCCCGCCGCGTCGATCGGCATCGGGACGCGCTTCTCGCGCTCGAAGTCGAGGCGCAGCACGCCGAGCTGGGGGTTGGCCTCGACCACACGTCCGGGCCCGCGGCCGGCCATCGCGAAGACGCCGCCGACGTCGTGCGCGAGCCACGTCTCGATCGTCGCCAGCGTGTCGAGCGGCTTGCGCGCGGCGGGGAGGGCGAAGTGCGCGAGCAGCTTCTCCAGCGACGGGCGGCCGGCCCAGACGTGGCGCAGGCACTCGACCAGGCCGGCGCGCAGCTTGTCGCCGTCCCCGAGCCCGAGGCGAAGCAGTTCCATGAGGAAGCGCTCGCGCGCCTGCCACGCGCCCTCGCCCCGGGCCTGGTCGGCTGCCAGCTCGAGGAGCGTGGCGGCAAGCGTCTTCTTCCCCGCCGAGCGCATCCGCTTCAACGCCTCGACGAAGATGGAGCCGTCGCCCACGCCCTCCTCGAGGCGGGCGATCCAGAACTCCTCGACCGCACCCGCGTCGCCGCCGGAGATCAAGTCATCCCACCGTTCGAGCCAGCTCCCGTCGCTCACGGTCGGTAACGATAGCAGCCTTGCCCGCCCGCGCGCCAGGCTTCACCGCGGCCGCGCACGTGTGGCACAATCACGCGGCCCCACAGCGGGAGCCAGCAACGAAGCGTTGGCCATGCGCGCTCGTCCGGCGGTCGCGGCGGCGGCGCGCGGATCCGGGGAGTCACGATGACGAACGTGGTCGTGGTCGGAGGGCAGTGGGGCGACGAGGGCAAGGGCAAGGTCGTGGACCTGCTCTGCCCCGCGTTCGCCGATGTCGTGCGCTTCAACGGCGGCAACAACGCCGGCCACACCGTGAAGTTCGCCGACCGCCACTTCGCGCTCCACCTCATCCCTTCCGGGATCGTGCAGCCGGGGTGCCGTTGCCTGGTCGGCCCCGGGGTCGTGATCGACCCGGTCGCGTTCCTGGAGGAGCTCCGCATGCTCGAGGAGCAGGCGGTCTCGGTGCGCCCGCGTCTGATGATCTCCCCGCGCGCCCACCTGGTGCTCCCCGGCCACCGCGCCATCGACGTCGCCCGCGAGGCCGCGAGCGGCAAGGGCAAGCTCGGCACCACGGGCCGCGGCATCGGACCGACGTACGAGGCGCGGGCGCGCCGGACCGGCGTCCGGCTCGGCCTCGCCCGCAGTCCGAAGCGGCTGCGCGAGGCGGTCGCCGCCGCCAGCGCCGACCTCGAGCAGGCGCTCGCCCGCTACCCGGCGGCCGCGGTTCCGTCACCCGCGGAGATCGACGCCGCCGTCGAGGCGGCGCTCGCCCTGGCACCACTGCTCGGCGACGTGGCGGGGGCGCTCGCCGACTCCGACGCCGCCGGGCGGCCGATCCTGTTCGAGGGCGCACAGGGCACCTTGCTCGACATCGACCACGGCACCTACCCGTTCGTCACCTCCTCCGGCTGTCTCGCCGGTTTCGCGGCCCCCGCCTGCGGGCTCCCCGCCCGAGTGATCGGCGGCGTCCTCGGGGTGTTCAAGGCGTACGTCACCCGGGTCGGCAGCGGGCCGTTCCCGACCGAGCTCTCCGGCGGCACCGGCGAGCACCTGCGCCGCCGCGGCAACGAGTTCGGCACCACCACCGGCCGCCCCCGCCGCACCGGCTGGTTCGACGCGGTCGCCGCGCGCGCCGCCGTGCGCTGGAGCGGCATCGACGCGGTCGCGCTCACCAAGCTCGATGTCCTCGACGAGCTGGCCGAGATCCGCATCGCCACCGCGTACGAGATCGCCGGCCGCGCCGTGGAGGGGTTCCCGGACGACGCCGACGACGTGGCCGGCGCCGCGCCGGTGTACGAGACGCTGCCGGGCTGGCAGGCCGACTCCGCCGCGGTCACCGCGTTCGACAAGCTGCCCGAGTTGGCGCGGCGCTACGTCGCGCGTCTCGAGGAGCTGCTCGGCGTTCCCGTGGTGGTGGTGTCGACCGGCCCCCGGCGCGAGGAGACGATCGTCCGCCGGGTGCCGCCGCTCACCGACTGGAACACCGGCCTGTAAGCGTCACTCGTACACCTTGCCGGCGACGCGCAGCCGGCGCAGGTAGAGGATCTCGCACGAGCCGTCGCCGGTGTCGTGGCGCGAGAGCGACGACCGCCAGGAGACGGTCTCGCCGCCGTTGCGGCCCTCGATCGCGACCAGCTCGCCGGAAAGCTCCGCGACGTCGCCCTCCGAAAGCGACCGCGCCGCCCGCGCGAGGTTCGAGTCCGCCGGGACGATATGGGTGTTGGAGGAGTTCCCGACCACGACCGCGTTCGCGAACGGCGGCGTCCCGTGCCAGCGCCAGAAGTACCAGCGCCCGTCCTGCGACCAGTCGAGGCGGCGCCAGCCGGCCCCCGCCTCCAGCTCGCCCCACGCCATCGCCACGTCGCACGGCGATAGCCGCGCGTTCCAGCCCCAGCGGTAGTTCTCGCGCGACACCACCACGCCGCGCAGCACGTAGCTCGCCAGCGGGGTGATGGTGAACGTCCAGCCGCCGTCTTCGATCCGGATCGGCTCGGGGTCGGTCACGGCGGTCTGCTCCGGCGGCGCCGACATGTCGATCGGGGTGGGGTCCTCGGCGCTGGGGCGAGGTCCGCAGGCGCTTGCCCCCAACAGCAGCAACGACCCCAGCACTCCGAGCGCGCGCCGCCGAACGTGAACCATCGCAGCCAGATCATCGCACCACCGCGGGAGCTCGACAACCGGCCGCGATCCTCCGCGGGGGCTGAACGGCGAGCCGGCGCTGAGCGCGCACGGCCAGGCCTTCAGGGCCGCGGGGGATACGTCTCGAGGTAGAAGTACGCCGCCGCTGTCTCCTCCTCGGTAAGGAACGGCATCGCGGGCATCGCCGGCCCTCCCATCATCGACATCATGTTCGAGGACCCGTACTGAACCTGCCTCTGTACCGAGGAAAGGGAGAGTTCGCGCGGAAAGCTCGCGAGGGAGGGGATGGTCCCCCGCATCATCCCCATGTGCCCACCGCCGGGACCGGTGGCGTCGTGGCAAATGTGGCACGTACCCTTGACCACGTGCTCCCCGACCCGGGCCGCCGATTGCGGGACGAGACTGCTGTCGCCCGGGCTTGAGGGAACTCCAGCCAGGACCTGTAAGTACCCCATTAGAGCGTCGACCTCATCGCCACGGAGGTGTCTGAACGGGGGCATCTTCTGGCCACCGTTCCGGAGCCGATCGTAGATCGCGGCCTTGGCCTGCGCGGCGAGCTGGCGCGCCATCACCTCGCGGATCGGATGGCCGGCATCCTGCATCCGCTGCTCGATCATCCCTGCAGAGGTCGCTCGAACCGGGTCGATCAGCGACTTGATCTCCGGTGGAGCGCCCGCTCCGTCCGGCCCGTGGCACGACTGGCAGTTCAGCCGGTATAGGTCGGCCCCGGCCAGCATGAACGTGGTCCCCAGGGTCGCCGAGGCCGCGCGGCGATCGGAGCGCAGGAGCGAGAGGACGCGGTCCATGATCGCGCGGAGCGCACTCGGGGTCCCGCGGCCGGACGCTTCGGGCCCGGGTTCGCGCCGCCCGGTCGCCGGTGGCGGTTCGGTGCCCCCCATCTGCCCCATCCGCGTCTCTGACACCGTGAGACCCAGGTGCCGAAGCCAGCTCGGCCCTTCGACCGGCGTGACGACCGGGCTGGTGGCCGCAACCTCCCGGGTACCGGCCACCGTGCGGGTCGGGCCCAAACCGCCAGCACCGCCCTCCCGATCGGCGGCTGACACCAGCACGCCGACCATGGTGGCCGCGATGACCAGGAACGCCACGGCGCCGAAAGCCATGACGCCGTCCCCACGAGGCTCGACCTGGCCCGGTCTTCCGAGTCCGTCAGTTCCGTGACCGAGGTTCTTCATTGCAACTCGCTCCCTTCAAGGAGCGACCGGTCGGGCCGCCGGACGCCCGCTCCCAAGAGGACTACCTGGCCCCGACGGCGCTCCCCCGCGGCGGCCGAACGCGGGGCCGACGGTGAGCACGACGAGGCCGAAAACACCGATCGTGACGCAGACACCAAGCACGATGGATGGCGGGTCGAGATGGACCGGAAGGGAGGGCAGCACCAGGAGGAACTGCTCGCTGAACAGACCCGTGAGGACACTCAGCGCGGCGACCGCCAGGGTCTTCCGGCCCCGCTTGGTCCGCTCCGGGAGCAGGAAGAAGAACGGGAACACCAGCACCGTCGCGAGCATCCCGAGGGTGACGAGCTTCCACCCGCCCTCCCAGCGAGCCAGGAGCTGGCCGGTCTCGTCGGGAATGTTCCCGTACCACACCGGCAGGTAGGCGGACCAGAGCAGGTACCCCCACATGATCACCATCGCGAACAGCAGCTTCCCGAGGTCCTGGCGGGTCGTCGCGCCCGACGGGGCCTCCCGCCCGACCGACTCGGCCAGCGCCACCAGCGCGATGGCGGCCAGGAACGCCCCCATGAAGTAGTACGGGGGGATCACCGTGCTCGGGGCCCAGTCGTGGAGGCTCATGACCAGGTCGATCGCCCAGAGCGAGAGCACGGCCGCGTAGAGCAGGAGGTAGATCACGGCCGCGGGCGTGGCTTGGGAGCCGTCGCCGACGCGGGCCCGGCGCAGGTAGCGACGGCCTGCAGCGAACAGGACGGCGGACGCGAGCAGGTCCCGCCCCAAACGCCACGACCACACACCCCACCCCACCCCGGCGGCGGCCGGCATCCAGAGGCCCGAGAGCACCAGCAGCACCGCGAGCAGCGCGAACGCGAAGGGAAAGAACGCCGCGCCCGCTTCCGCCACCGGCGACGCGACGTCCACCCAGCGCGCCCGCGAGCAGCGGACGGCGGCGGAGAACGCGACAGCCGCCGCCGCCGCGCCGGCGAAGAACAGCCAGCTCACGGCCAGCGCGCCGAGTGAGACCGTCGCGAAGCCGAGAGCGATGCCGATGACGAGCGCGCCGAGGCCGAGTACCGTCGCGGCCACACCCAGGCGGGCCACAGCCGGGCCCAGCGTGGCCTCGCAGCGGCGGAACAGGGGCACCGTCACTTCCCCCCTCCCGGGGCGACCCCCTGGACGTGGCGGACGAAGTTCACGAGGTCCCAACGGTCGGCCTCGGACAGCCCCTCGGCCTGAGACGGCATGGCGCGTCCCCCGAACGTGATTGTCCCGAAGATGTAGCCGTCGCTGCGCGCCTTGATCGTGACGTAGGCGAGGTTGGGGGCCGGCGGGAAGAGCTTGGAGACCGGCCCGCCGCCGTGGCCGTCCGGCCCGTGGCAACAGGCGCAGCGCTGCGCGAAGAGCGCCTTCCCGTGCGCGATCGACGCGGGCGTGAACGGCACCGGGTCGCGGAGCGACTCGGCGTCGTCGCGGTCCGCGAGCGCGGGCCCGGCGCCGAGGGGCACCGAGTGCTCGGGCGCGGGACGCGGGGCGTCCTCGGGCCGGAGCGACGGTTGGTACCACATGTCGGTGCGCCAGTCGTTGCGGCAACCCGCCCCGGCGAGCGCAGCGAGGAGCACCGCCAGACCGGCCCTACGCCACACGACGCACCTCCTCCGCGCCGCTCTCCCTGAGGATCGTCTCCGCGTCTCCGAGGCCGTCGCCAACGACGAACACCCCGATCCGATCGGCGGAGAAGCGCGGGTCGAACGGCACCGCCCGCCGGCGCCGCCCCCTCCCCGCGGTGACGGCGAGCGCCGCCAGGTTGACGGCGGCGCCGATCAGCACCGAGACCTCGAAGGCGATGATCACGAACGGCGGGATCGAGACGATCGCCTTGCCGCCTGTGACGAGCGGCCACGCGACCGCCGTCCCGATGCACAGCGCGAACCCCGCCAAGACCCCCAGGAGGGCGCCCGAAAGCGTGACCGAGTCGAGCCGGCTGCGCCCACGCTCGAGCGCTTCCACGAGCTCCGGGAACGGAGCCGGCGAGGCCATGCGGACATCGGAGTGGCCCGCCGCGCGCAGGGCCCGGATCGCCTGCGCCCCCCGCGCCAGGTCCGAGAACACCCCCAGGACGCCGGGCTCAGGCCGCATCTTCGCCTCCATGCGCGGACGCTTCTTTCATCTCCGAGATCGACACCACCGGGAGGAGCCTGACGAAGATGAGGAACCAGAGGAAGAACCAGCCCAGCGACCCGAGCGTGATCCCGACCTCCACGAACGTCGGTCGGTAGATCCCCGTCCAGTCGAACGGGATGCGGTCATGCGACAGCGAGGTGACGATGATGACGAAGCGCTCGAGCCACATCCCCACGTTGACCAGGACGCAGATCGCCAACAGCGCCGCCGGTCGGGCGCGCACCTGCCGCAGGAACAGGAGCAGGGGGAAGACGCAGTTGCACGCGACCATCGTCCAGAACAGCGGCGCGTACGGACCCGTGGCCCGGTACACGAGGGTCGACCGCTCGACGCTCGGAGGGCCATGAAACGCCAGGACGTACTCCAGGATGTACGAATAGGTGACCACGAGAGAGGTCAGCAGAACGACCCGTGAGGTCATGTCCAGGTGCCACGGCGTGATGAGCGACTCGAGGTGCAGGATCCGGCGCAACGGCACGAGCAACGTCACGACCAGCGCCACGCCGGAGAAGATCGCGCCCGCCACGAAGTACGGCGGGAAGATCGTCGAGTGCCACCCCGGCAGGTCCGAGACGGCGAAGTCCCACGACACCACGCTGTGCACCGAGAAGACGAGGGGGGTCGCGAACGCGGCGAAGTAGAGGTAGGCGCGGGCGTAGTGCCGCCACTCCTCGTCGGTGCCCCGCCACCCGAACGCGAACAGACCGTAGAACCGCCGCCGCCAGCCGTCGGTCGCATCGCGCAGCGCCGCAGCGTCGGGGACGATGCCGACGGTGAGGAAGATCGCGCTCACGATGAAGTAGGTCGAGACCGCGAAGACGTCCCACATCAGGGGGGAACGGAAGTTGACCCAGAGGTGCCTCTCGTTCGGGTACGGGAAGAGCCAGTACGCGAACCATGGGCGCCCGAGGTGAATGATGGGGAACAACCCCGCCGTCATCACTCCGAAGACCGTCATGACCTCGGCGACGCGATACACCGCGGTGCGGAATTTGGCGCGCAGGAGAAAGAGCACGGCGCTGATCAGCGTCCCGGAGTGGGCGACCCCCACCCAGAACACGAAGTTCGTGATGTAGATCGCCCACCCCACCGGCCGGTTCAGGCCGGAGACCTGCAGGCCGTAGCGGATCTGGAGCGACCAGCACCACGCTCCGAACGCGGCCGCGCCGGCCGCCACGACGATCAGCAACGTGTGGACGACCCCGGGGCGGCCCTGCGTCGCCAGGACCTTTTCCTGGATCTCGCGGGACGAGGCGAGCGCGCTCACGGCTGCTCATCCCTGACGTGCGCCAGGTACGTGATCGCAGGAAGCGTGTTGACCTCCTCGAGCACGTGGTAGGCGCGGCCGTCGTGGCGCAGCGCCGCGACCCGCGATTGCGGGTCATCGGCGTCGCCGAAGACGATCGCCCGCGCCGGGCACGTCTGCGCGCACGCCGGGACGATCGCACCGTCCTTCACCGGGCTTCCGGCATCCTTCGCGGCGTTCTCGCCGAACCGGATCCGTTGCACGCAGAACGTGCACTTCTCCATGACCCCCTTGGAGCGCACGGTGACGTCCGGGTTCAGTTGCATGTTCAGCGGTTTCGGAAACACCGGGTCCTGCCAGTTGAACACCCTGACCTTGTACGGACAGTTGTTCGAGCAGTACCGGGTGCCGACGCACCGGTTGTAGACCTGTGCGTTCAGGCCCTCCGGGTTGGTGTACGTCGCGTAGACCGGGCAGACCGTTTCGCACGGCGCGTTGCCGCACTGCTGGCACATCATCGGCAGGAGATCGACGCGCGGCGGGTTGTCCTCGACGCGCACGAAGTGCTCGATCCGCAGCCAGGCCATGTTGCGCCCCCTCGTCATCGGCTCGGGGCCGACGACGGGGACGTTGTTCTCGGCGTAGCACGCGACCACGCACGCCTGGCAGCCGGTGCAGCGGTCCAGGTCGATCGCCATGGCCCAGCGGTGGACCGGGAACTTGGGGCTCGGGTACATTTTGGCGGCCGCGGGCGGTGCGGGGATGGTCGGGGCCGCGGCGCTCACGGTGCGAACGATCGTCCGGCCCTCCTCATACGGCGTCGCGGTCAGCCGGGGCAAGGTCACGCGCTTGCCGGTCGGGGTCACCTGGGTGCGTGTGGACTGCCACGAAGCCGCGCCGGTGCGCGTGTCCGGCTCCGGCGCGAGCAGGACGAGCGCCTCAGGCCCGAGAGGGACGGCGACCGTGTCCTCGCGGACCCCTTCGAACGCGCACGCGGGGAGCGTCACGCGGCCCGCCGGCGTCGCCAGTGTGACGATATCGCCGTCGTTGACGCCGACGCGCTTCGCGGTGGCCGGCGCCAGCTCCGCCCACGCCATCCAGGAGATGCTGGTGAGCACG
>JAKAFI010000035.1 GCA_021818005.1 Acidobacteriota bacterium
TGGAGCGTGGGGTCGTAGCCGAACACCGCCGGGTGGACGTACTGCGACGCCACGGTGGCGTTGCCGCGGAAGAGGTTGGCGACCCAGGAGGAGCGGTCGAGCGCCAGCAGCAGGGCCCGCCGCACCCGGACGTCGGCGAGCGCGCGCTTCGTCTCGCCCCGGGCCACCTGCTCGGTGATGCCGAGGAGTTGCACCGCGAGCCTCGGTTGCTGCTCGAGGCGCGCGATCGGGGAACGCGCAACCTCCGCCAGCCAGGCGTCGGGGACGAGGTGGCAGACGTCCGCCGCGCCGGCGAGCAGGCGCCCGACCGCGGCCTCACCCGTGCCGGCGAACTCGAAGACGACCCGGTCGCACACCGGCCGCCCCCGCCATCCCGGCCATCCCTTGGCGAGGATCGTGCCGTCGTCGCGCTCGCCGGCGAACCGGTACGTGCCGGTCCCGACCGGCGCGGTGATGGAGCCGGGGCCGGCGTCGCGCGTGCGGAGGACGAAGATGAAGGAGAGCCGGTTGAGCAGGTCCGCCTGGGCTCCGTCGGTCTCGATGACGACCGTCGCCGGGTCGGCCGCCGTGATCGAGCGCACGCCGACGAGGTATTGGGCCACGGCCGAGGTGGGGAGGGTGCGCGCCCGTTCGAAGCTGGCCACGACATCGGACGCGGTCAGCGGCTGACCGGTGCAGAACGTGACCCCGCTGCGGAGGTGGAAGCGCCAACGAGTCGGGCTCGTGTGCTCCCAGCTCGTGGCGAGGGCGGGGATCGGCCTCAGGTTGGGTCCGAGCGACACCAGCGGGTCGTAGAAGCTCGCGAGCACCGACCAGCCGACGTTGCGGTTGCTGGTGTGCGGGTCGAGCGTCACCGGGGAGTCGCCGAAGACGACGACGAGCGGCTTCTCCGGCTCGCGCCCGCATCCACCGGTGACCAGCGTGATCGCGGCCGCGAGGAGGACGAAGCCGACGGCCTCGAACTTCGAGCGCCGGGGCGCGCCCGCAGCAATCACGCGTGACGGAGCGGCGGTCCTCTCAGGCACGCGCACACGATACACGCCTCACCGGGCGGGGAGGATGTGGCCCACGAATATGGCCCGTGCATGTCGAGGGTGCGGCCTCGGGTGGAGTGCTAAGATAAAAACGCGGCCACATGGACGGGAGGCGAGGGATGGCGCTCACAACGGCCTTGATTGCAGACGACAGTCGAGTGTTTCGGGCCGTGATGGCTGAGGTCTTGCGCGAGCATGGGCTTTCGGTGCTCGAGGCTGCGGACGGCCGCGAGGCCCTGCAATCTCTGCTCGTCACCCGTCCGGAGCTTCTGATCATCGACGCCTTGATGCCGATGCTCTCCGGCTTCGAGCTGCTCACCAAACTCCGTGAGATGGCGCCCGACTACCGGCCCGTCACCTTCGTTGTGACCGCCGTGTTCAAGAGCCGGCGGTGGGAATCCGAGGCGCGGCAGCAGTTTCAGGTGGATGAGTACTTGGAGAAGCCGATCGAGCCAGATGAGCTTGTCAACGCGATCGGGCGCCATTTTCCGGAGTTTCTGGGCCGCGACACGAGCTCCTGACCGGACGGCCTGCTAAGCGCTGGTCGCGCACGCCGGAGGCCGAGGTCTTACCGGGTGGGTGTAACCGGTTCCCCGCCGCAAGCGTCAACGCCGTGTCGGACCCTGGGGCCAAGGGACGGGGGCCGCGTCATGAGGAGAGCCGGGACGGTAGCGATCGTGTTGGTAGTCGCGTCGACGGCGGTTGCCGCGCGCGGGAAGGACCTCGAGATCGCGAGCGCGTGGGCCGCGGCGACCGTCCCGGTGGACGGTTCGGCCCAGGGGTGGGCCGAGCTGCTCCGCCCGCTCGGCGATCCTCCGGTGGTGATCGGGCTGCAGAACGACGCCCACTACCTCTATCTGTGCCTCAAGACCTCCGACCCGATCCTCAAGCGGCAGCTCAAGCGCGTCGGCCTCACGGTGTGGTTCAACGGCGAGGGGAAGGACAAGACGACGTTCGGCGTCCGCTACCCGGTCGTCACCGGCCGGGGCGCGGAGCGGCGGCCGGCCGGAGAGGACGGTCCGCCCGCAGGCGCGCCGACCCGCGGCCCGGGCGCCGGACGGGCCGCCAAGGCGCTCGAGCTGATCGGCCCGACCAAGGACGACCGGCACCGGTTGCAGGTCGAGCCGGAGGACCCGGTCCAGGCTGCCACCGGTGACGACTACGGCGTGATGGTCGTGGAGATGAGGGTCCCGCTGCAGCCGTCCCCGGCACACCCGCTGGCGGTCGGGGCCGTGCCCGGCGCCACGATCGCCCTCGGGCTGGCGACCGAGAGGCCGAAGGCGGGCCGTGGGGAAGGGGTTCGCTTCGGCGGGGGTGAGCCGGGCGAGGACGCGTCAGGGGACGAAGGCGGGACTGGCCCCGGCGGCTACGGCGGGCGCGGGGATTACGGCGGGCGCGGGGACTACGGCGGGCGCGGCGGCTATGGCGGGCGCGGCGGCTACGGGGGGCGAGGCGGGATGGACCGTGGCTCGGCTCGCGGCGAAGCGCCGGCGCCGATCGACGTCTGGCTGCGCGTGACGCTCGCCAAAGGGTCGGCCCAGCCGCAGTCCCACTGATCCGCAGGGTGTGGCTCTCGGCCCGGGCCTGGCCCCTGCAACCACCCGCGGTATAGTCTGGTTCGGGACGGGGAATCGGCATGGCCTTGGCGATACCAGCGAGCGGGAATGCGGCGATTGCGGACCTCGCGGGCAGCATGCCGCCGACATCGCGGTCCGACCTCGACAGGGCGGTCGCGGAGTTGGCGGCGCACAAGGACGAGTGGGCCGCGCTGGAGACCGGGGCGAGGATCGCGCTGCTGGATGAGCTGCGGAGCGACGTCGCGCGCGTCGCCGAGCGCTGGGTCGCGATCGAGCTGCGGGCGAAGGGGATCACCCCGGGCACGCCGACCGAGGCCGAGGAGTGGTTGAGCGGCCCGTACTTCGTGCTGCGGACGATCAGGTTGCTGCGCCGCTCCCTGTCCGAGATCGTGCACTTCGGGCGGCCGCGGATCCATGGCCGGGTGACGACGTTGCCGAACGGCCAGGTGGCCGCGCGGGTGTTCCCGGCCGACCTGTACGACCGCTTCTTTTTCTTCCGTGGTTTCACCGGCGACGTCTGGATGACCCCCGGCGTCACCGCGGCGGAGCTGCCGGCGACGCAGGCGCTCGCGTACCGGCAGCCGCCGCCGGGAAGAGTGGCGCTGGTGCTCGGCGCCGGCAACGTCGATGCGATCGCGCCGATGGATGCGCTCGACAAGCTGTTCGTCGAGAAGCAGGTCGTCGTCCTGAAAATGAACCCGGTCAACGCCCATCTCGGCCCGCTGTTCGTCGAGGGGTTTCGGGCGCTGGTGGAGCGGGGGTTCTTCCGCGTCGTCTACGGCGGCGCCGCGGAGGGCGCGTACCTGTGCGAGCACGCGGGGGTGGACGAGATCCACATCACCGGCTCCGATAAGACCCACGACGCGATCGTGTTCGGGCCCGGCGAGGAGGGGGCGCGGCGCAAGGCGGAGCGGCGGCCGCGCTTGACCAAGCGGATCACCAGCGAGCTCGGCAACGTCAGCCCGATCATCGTCGTCCCCGGGCCGTGGCGCGAGGGCGACTTCGCGTTCCACGCGGCCAACATCGCGGGCCAACTCGTCAACAACGCCGGCTACAACTGCAACGCCGGCCGCGTGCTCGTGCAGCACGCCGGCTGGGACGGGCGCGAGAAGCTGCTCGGCGCGCTGCGAGGGATGCTCGCCGCGATCCCGCCACGCCGGGGGTACTACACCGGGGCGGCCGAGCGCTGGCAGACGTACGCCGCCGCGCACCCGGACGCCGACCGGATCGGCACCCCCCGCGAGGGCGAGCTGCCGTGGCTGCTCGCCGCCGGCCTCGATCCCGCGGCAGCCGACGACATCTGCTTCACGCAGGAGCCGTTTTGCTCCGTCATGGCGGAGACGGCGCTCGCCGCCGCCGACCCCGTCGAGTTCCTCGACCGGGCAGTGGCGTTTGCCAACGACACACTGTGGGGCACGCTCAACGCCGGCCTCATCGTCCACCCCGCCTCGCTGCGTGACCCCGCGGTCGCGGCCGCTTTGGAACGGGCGATCGAGCGGCTGCGCTTCGGGACCGTGTCGGTGAACCACTGGTCCGCCGCCGGCTTCGCCGCGATCTCGCTGCCGTGGGGAGGATGTCCGACGAACGACGTCTACGACGTCCGCTCGGGGATCGGGAAGGTGCACAACGCGCTGATGTTCTCGCGGGCGCAGAAGAACGTCACGCGCAGCCCGTTCCGCATCTGGCCGGTGCCGCCGTGGTTCCCCACCTGCCGCACGGCCCACGTCATCGTGAGGCGCCTGACGGCGTTCGAGGCCCGCCCGTCGCTGCTGAGGCTCGCCGGGATCTTGGCCGCCGCCGTCCGCGGCTGAGAAGCGAAGGAAGAAGGTAGAAGGTAGAAGGAAGAAGGAAGAGGAAAGACGAACACGCAGCGGCTGTCCTCTCCCTTCTTCCCTCTTCCGTCTTCCCGCTTCCTCTTCACCTTGCAGCGGCGCGGGCCTGCGGCGGCAGCGGGCGCAGCCCGGCCGCCGGGTCCTTCACGGGGACGGCGCTCATGGCGTGCTCGGCGATCGCGGCGATCGTGAGGCTCGGGTTGACCCCCAGGTTGGCGGGGACGGCGGAGCCGTCCACGACCCACAGCCCGGGGTGACCGAACACGCGGTTGTACTCGTCCACGACACCCTCCTCCGGGCCCGAGCCCATGCACGCGCCGCCAAGGATGTGCGCCGTCATCGGGACGTCGAGCAGCGCTTCGTTGATCGCCGTCGAAGGAAAGCCGCCGATCGTCTTCGCCACGGCCCGTGCCGCCTCGTTCCCCACCGCGATGTAGCTCGGGATCAACGGCTGGCCGGGGTTGCGGCGGCTGCCGAGGCGGCGGGTGAACGGCCAGTACCAGTGCCGCCGGCGCACCAGCCGGATCGAGTTCTCGATCGTCTGCATCACGAGCAGGATCACGCTCCGTCGCGCCCAGCCGAACGGGTTGAGCGAGCGCAGGAAGTCGAGCGGGTGGCGGACGCACGTCCACGCCCACTTGAGCGGCCGCGTTAGACGGGTGCCGGGGCCGACCTGCAGCGTGCCCAGCAGTGACATGAAGTCCGAGCCGCGCGGGTAGCGCACGACCTCGATGTGAGTGTCGGCGGAGGTGTACAGCGAGCTGGCGATGGCGATTCCTTCCGAATAGTCGACACGGTCGTCGAGCGCCGTGGCGCCGCACAGCACCTCGCTGTTGGTGCGTACACACCGGCCCAGAGTGGGGGAGAGGTCGGGCAGCGTTCCCGCCTCGCGGCAGCGCAGCAGCAGGTCGGTGGTCCCCATCGCGCCGGCCGCGACCACGACGCCGCGCGCGCGCAGCGTGCGGTGCCCGCGTCGCAACTTGCCGGCGGTCCGCCGCGTGCGCACCAGGTAGCCGCCCTCGCCGTCGGGCTCGATGAGGATGGCCGTGGTCTCGGGCAGGACCTCGGCGCCGAGCTTCTCGGCGAAGTAGAGGTAGTTCTTGTCCAACGTGTTCTTGGCGTTGAAGCGGCACCCCACCATGCAACCGCCGCAGGTGGTGCACGTCGAGCGCGGCGGCCCCTCGCCGCCGAAGAACGGGTCGCCGGCGTCCTCGCCGGGGCGCTCGCCGAACAGCACGGCGACCTCGGTGCGGCTGAACCACTCGCTGCGTCCGGTCGCGGCCGCGAACGCCGCGAGCGCCTCGTCGCCGGCCCAGATCCGCGGTGTCGGCGTGACGCCGAGGATGCGCCGCGCGGTCGCGTAGTGCGGCGCCAGACGGGCCTTCCAGTCGGCCCCGGCAGGCCAGGCGGGGCTGGAGAACACCTCGTCGTGCGGCGCGAGCAGCGTGTTGGCGTAGACGAGCGAGCCGCCGCCCACGCCGGCGCCGGCGAGGACGAGCACGTCCCTGAACAGCTTGATCCGCTGGATCCCGTAGCAGCCGAGCGCCGGCAGCCAGAGGTAGCGGCGCAGGTTCCAGCTGGTCTTGGCGAAGTCCTCGGCACCGAAGCGCTTGCCCGCCTCGAGCACGAGGACGCGATACCCCTTTTCGGCCAGGCGCAGGGCGGAGACGCTGCCGCCGAAACCGGAGCCGACGACGATGAAGTCGTACGGCTCCCCGGTGGGGGCGCCCGCGCCCCGCCGTGTCTCCCCTCCACGCACGGCCGGCAGTGTACCGCCGCCGGCCCGATTCGGCGCCTGGCCGCCGTCGGCGGTATCCTGGCAATGAGTCCGGAGGCGTTGGAGATGGCGAAGCTCATCGTTCGCTGGTTCATCGCGGCGCTGGCGCTGGTGGCGGCGGCGTGGCTCGTGCCCGGGATCCGGGTGGAAGGGCACGCCTGGGCGGCGTTCGCCGGGATGGCGCTGATCCTCGGCCTCGTCAACGCGGTCGTGCGGCCGGTGCTCAAGCTGCTCACCTGCCCGCTGATCGTGCTCACGCTCGGGCTGTTCCTGTTCGTCATCAACGCGCTGATGCTGCTGCTCGCGGCGAAGATCGCAACCGCCGTCGGCTTCGGGTTCCACGTCGACGGCTTCCTCCCGGCGCTCCTCGGCTCGCTGATCGTCACGGTCGTCACCTGGGCGCTCTCCGTCTTCGTCAAGGAGGACTGAGCCCCGTCTGCGCGCGTCCGGCCACCAGGGGTGGCCCGGCCGGCACTGCTGGACGATCGCGTACAGTCCCGCAACGACGCCGTCGTGACTGAGATCACTGAAACAAATGGCCCAGCGGACGAAGATGGCGTCACCGGAGGTCGATGACCATGGGCGCCAAGATCGGTTCGGAGTCCGCACGGAGCTGGCAACGCCGGGGGAGCGTGGGGTTCGCCACGCTCGCCCTCGTCTTCGGCGTGGCGCTGGCCGTGCTCACGGCCTCGCCCGCCGCCGCCTCGGGGCGGCCGGCGAGCGGGCAAGTCAACTTCGAGGGAACGGTGGTGAGTCTGCCGGCGACGGCCGGGTTCATCGGGGACTGGACCGTCGGGACGATGACCGTGCACGTCGGCGCGGGCACGGCGATCAACCAGGACGGCGCCGCGGTGGCCGTCGGCGTGACGGTCCACGTGGTCGGGACGCTGGCGACGGACGGCTCGGTCAACGCGACGGCGATCCAGGTCCAGTCGCCGCCGCCGGGCGTCGCGGGGACGGTGGCGCTGTGCGGCGTCGTCACCAGCCTGCCGCCCGCCGGCTTGGTCGGCGACTGGCAGGTCGGCGGCACGACCATCCACGTCGGCGCGACGACCGAGATCGACCAGCACGAGGGCGGCGTGGCGGTCGGGGTGGCGGTCCGCGTGCGCGGCCAGGTCCAGGGCGACGGCTCGATGAACGCGTTCGAGATCGCGGTCCAGGCCGGCGGCTGCGGCGAGTCGAGCGCTCTCGTCTCGTCGTTCATCGCGGTCTTGCACCTCACCGCGACGGCTGCGGCACCGGCCGGCGCGGAGGGGGTGGTCGTGACCCGCCACTTCGTCTTCGCCGACGGGTTCGACCGGCAGGACTTCAAGGTCGGGGTCGAGGGGCTTCTCCCCGGGACCGCGTACGAGGTCGTGGTGGACACCGTCTCGGCCGGGGTGATCACGACCAACGACGAGGGCGAGGGCCACCTGTTCCTGTCCAACGCGGGCATCCCCGGCGCAGGGGCGCTGCCCGCCGGGCTACAGCCGGTCGACGGCCTCAAGCAAGTCAGCATCGACGACCCCTCGGGGACAGCCGTTCTCACCGGCGACTTCGCCGACGCGAACGTGAACAGCAAGGAGAACCCGGCCCCCGACTACATCGCGGCGGCGGTCCTGACGAGCGGCGTTCCCGGCGTGGTCGGGATCGTGGCGGCCACGATCAAGGGCCCGTTGCAGGAGCTCACGGTCGGCGTCTGGGGGCTCACCGCCGGGGCCGACTACAGCATCGTGATCGACGGGACGACGCTGGCGACGCTGACCGCCTCGGCGACGGGACGGATCAGCGCCGAGTTCTCGAGCGCTCCCGAGGGCGACGAGACCGCGCTGCCGGACGCCTTCATACCGGTCAGCGCGCTGCTGCACGTCGACCTGCTCGATCAGGCCAGCGCCGTGGTCGCCTCGGGTGACTTCCGCACCGTCAACGGCAACGTCACCGCCGCGGCGGCGAGGGCCGTCAAGCGCCACCTCGGTCACTGAGGCCGCACTCGATTCGAGCGCACGGGCGCCCCGGACGGTCGGGGCGCCCGCCTCACGCCGGCTCGGGCCGGGCGACGGCGCTCGGGGCGTCCAGCGTCTCGCGCACCTTGCGCGCCAGCTCCTCGATGCCGTACGGCTTGGCGAGGAAGAAGACGCCCTGCTTCTTGATGAAGCCGACGTGGACGGCGTCCTCGGCGTAGCCGGAGGAGAACAGGAAGCGGAGACCCGGCGCGGCGGCGCGCGCGGCCTCGAAGAGCTCCATGCCGCCCAGCTGCGGCATGACGACGTCGGTGAGGACGAGGTCCACCGCCAGGCCTCCCCGCAACATCGCGAGCGCCGCGGCGCCGTCCGCGGCCTCGTGCACCCCGTACCCGAGACCGGAGAGCGTCTGCACGAGGACGTGACGGACCTCGGGCTCGTCCTCGACGACCAGGATCGCCTCGCTTCCGCCCGAGGCCGCCGCCTCGCGGACCGGCTCGGGCGGGGGCTCACTGCCGGCGACGGCGGGCAGGAAGACGGTGAAGACCGAGCCCCGGCTCTCCTCGCTCGTCGCCAGGATGAAGCCTTCGTGCTGCTTGACGATCCCGTAGACGGTCGAGAGGCCGAGGCCGGTGCCCTTGCCGGCCTGCTTGGTCGTGAAGAACGGCTCGAAGATGTGCGCGAGGCTCTCCTCGTTGATGCCGACGCCGGTGTCGGCGACGCGCAGGCAGACGTAGCGGCCCTCGCGAGCGCCGAGGTGGGCGGCGACGAACGCCGCGTCCATCACGGCGTTGGCGACCTCGATCGTGATCGTCCCGCCGCCCGGCATCGCGTCGCGGGCGTTGACGCACAGGTTCATGAGGATGCGGGTGAGCTGGCCGCGGTCGGCCTGCACCATGTCCGTCTCGGCGGCGGGGCGGACCTCGATGCGGATGTTCTCGGGGATCAGGTGGCGCAGCATCGGCACGGCGTCGGCGACGAACGCGCGCAGGTCGAGGCGCACCGGGTCGAGCACCTGGCGGCGGGCGAACGCGAGCAACCCCTTGGTGAACTCGGCGGCCCGCAGCGCGGCCCGGCGAATCGTCCCGAGCTCGACCTGGGCGCCGTCGTCGGCGGCGAGGCGGCGCTGCAGGAGCTCGGTGGAGCCGAGCACGGCGGTGAGCAGGTTGTTGAAGTCGTGGGCGATCCCGCCGGCGAGCCGGCCGACGGCCTCGACCTTCAGCGCCTGCCGCAGCTTCTCCTCGAGCGTCCGCCGCTCGGTCAGGTCGGAGACGTACCCTTCCACGGCGAGCAGTTCGCCGGAAGCGGCCCACACCCCGCAGCCGCGCTCCTGCACCCACCGGACCTGGCCCGCGGCGTTGCGGATCCGATAGGTGAGCTCGAACGGCCGGCGGACGGCCAGGGCCTCGTGCAACCCCTGGCGGACGGCGTCGCGATCCTCGGGGACGACGAGGTCGCCGTAGCCCACGGTCCGGTTGGCGACGAGGTCGGCCGGCTCGAAGCCGGTGAGGACAGCGCACGCCTCGCTGACGAACGCCATCGTGCGGCGGGCATCGGCCGCGCCGCGATACGCCATGCCCGGGAGGTTGCGCATCAGCGTCGCGAGTTGCCGCCGGCTCTCGCGCAGCGCCTCCTCGGCGCGGGCGAGCTCGGCCGTCACGCCGCGCCGCCGCCGAATCGGGTGCAAGGACATGCCGCCGGGTACGTTAGCACACGCGCTCGCCGCCCGCCGCGCCGCCCTCTCAACTCGCCGGTGCGCTATGATGGCCGCGCCGAAGGGAGCCGCGTGGCCCACGAACTCCTCGTCGTCGGCGCCGGCACAACGGCGCTCCACCAGCTCACACCCGTCCTGCGCCAGGCGGGGTGTCACGTCCACCGCCTCGAGCAGGCGGCGGCGGCGGTGGAGCTGCTGCAGGGGACCCGCTTCGACATCGTGATCGCGCACCACCCGTTGTCCGGCGTCGGGCTCGACGAGTTCGTCGCGGCGGTGCGCAGCGAAGGGTCGCCGTGCCGCGACTCGGGGTTGCTCCTCGTGGTGGCGGGCGCCGCCGTCGAGGAGGTCGGCCCGCTGCTGCGTCACGGCGTCAACCGGATCGTGGCGGCCGAGGCCGCGTGCGACAAGGTGCTCGACGCGATCGCCGACCTGCTGGGGAGGGCGCCGCGCCGCAGCCTGCGCGCGGTCGTGCAGCTCGAGCTGTGGCTCGCGCAGGGGGTGCGGCGGCAGCTCACCGTGACCGAGAACCTCTCCGCGACCGGCATGCTCGTGCGCGGCGCCACCGAGTTTCCCGTCGGCTCGCACCTCCACTTCGAGCTGCTGGTGCCGGGCGTGGCGCCGCCGATCCTCGGCGAGGTCGAGGTGGCGCGCCACACCGACCACCTGCGCGAGCGGGTCGAGGGGTTCGGTGGCCGGATCGTCTCGTTCGTCGGCGATGGACAGACGCGCCTGCGCTCGCTCTTCGCCGAGCGCTAGGAATCCGGCGGGTTCGCGGCGTCTGCTACGCTGGGAGGGCGATCCGGTTCGGCCGCCGCGGACCGGGGGCGAGCGATGACGGAGCCGATCGAGACGATCCAGTTGCCGCCGGCAGGGCGCCGGATCTACTGCAACCGCACGCTGAACATGCGGGCGATGCGCGCCATCGGCTACGACATGGACTACACCCTGGTCCACTACCACGTCGAGCCGTGGGAGCAGCGGGCGTACCGGCATCTGCAGCGGAAGCTGGTCGACTTCGGCCTGCCGGCCGGCGAGCTCGAGTTCGACGCCGCGCTGGTCACGCGTGGGCTCATCATCGACACCGAGCTCGGGAACCTCGTCAAGGCGAACCGCTTCGGCTACGTGACGCGGGCCAGCCACGGCACCGCCCCGCTCGAGTTCGAGCGCCAGCGGGCGGTCTACGGGCGCACGCTCGTCGACCTCGCGGAGCCGCGCTGGGCGTTCCTCAACACGCTGTTCTCGCTCTCCGAGGCGTGCATGTACGCGCAGCTCGTCGATCGCCTCGACGCGGGCGCGACCCCCGGGGCGCTCGGCTACGCCGACCTGCATCGCCTGGTGCGGCGGGGGATCGACGAGGCGCACCTCGAGGGCGAACTCAAGGCCGAGATCACGGCCGCGCCCGGCACGTTCGTCGAGCGCGACCCGGACGTGGCGCTCACCCTGCTCGACCAGCGCGAGGCCGGCAAGCGACTGCTGCTCATCACCAACTCCGACTGGGCGTACACCGACCGCATGATGGCGCACGCGCTGGCGCCGTTCCTGTCGGCCGGGACCGGGTGGCGCGACCTGTTCGAGCTGGTGATCGTCTCGGCGCGCAAGCCCGAGTTCTTCACCCAGCGGATGCCCGCGTTCGAGCTGGCGACGGCGGATGGGCTGCTGCGGCCGTGCCCGACCGGGATCAGGAAGCCCGGCGTGTACATCGGCGGCGACGCGGCCCAGGTCGAGGAATACCTCGGGACGGCCGGCGAGGAGATCCTCTACGTCGGCGACCACATCTTCGTCGACGTGCACGTGTCGAAGGCGGTGCTGCGCTGGCGCACCGCGCTGGTGCTGCGCGAGCTCGAGGACGAGATCGTCGCGCTCGAGGGGTTCCGGCCGCAGCAGACCGAGCTGGCCCACATGATGGAAGAGAAGGTCCGCCTCGAGTTCGCCTACTCGCAGGCGAGGCTGGAAGTGCAGCGGCGGCAAAACGGCTACGGCCCGCAGCCGGAGGGCGCACCCGCGCGGCCGCGCGAGAGGATGGCGGAGCTGCGCGCCCGTCTCGTCGCCCTCGACGAGCGCATCGCCCCGATCGCGCGGGCGAGCGGCGAGATCCTCAATCGGCGCTGGGGCCTTCTCATGCGCGCCGGCAACGACAAGAGCCACCTGGCGCGACAGGTCGAGCGCTACGCCGACATCTACACCTCGCGGGTGAGCAATTTTCTCTACGAGACGCCGTTTACCTACCTGCGAGCGCCGCGCGGCAGCCTGCCGCACGACGACGCGCCGGCGCTCGAGTGACGGCCGGGGGGCCGGCGGGGCCCGGCGGAGGGTCGAGGTGAGGCGATGAGCGTGTTGTTCTCCCGGTTCCAACTGCGCGACGTGACGTTCCGCAACCGCGTGTTCGTCTCCCCGATGTGCCAGTACTCGGCGCGCGACGGGGCGCCGGCGGAGTGGCACCTCGTGCACCTCGGCAGCCGCGCCGTCGGCGGCGCGGGCCTGGTGCTGACCGAGGCGACGGCCGTGTCGCCCGTTGGCCGGATCTCCCCCAGCGACCTCGGGATCTGGTCGGACGAGCTCGGCGGGCGGCTGGCGCCGATCGCGGCGTTCATCCGCGCGCAGGGCGCGGCGGCGGGGGTCCAGCTCGCGCACGCCGGGCGCAAGGCCTCGACCGCGGAGCCGTGGCGGGGCGGTGGGCGGGTGGCGCCCGAGGACGGCGGCTGGCGGCCACTCGCCCCCAGCGCCGTGCCGTTCGCCGACGGCGACCCGGCGCCCGCAGCGATGACGGCGGCCGACATCGCCGCTGTGCGCGACCAGTTCGTCGCCGCGACGCGGCGCGCCGCCACGGCCGGCTTCGACGTCGTCGAGCTGCACATGGCGCACGGCTACCTGCTGCACGAGTTCCTCTCGCCGCTGGCGAACCGCCGCGACGACGAGTACGGCGGCCCGCTCGAGCGCCGCATGCGCTTCCCCCTCGAGGTCGCCGCGGCGGTGCGCGCGGCGTGGCCGGCGGCGCGGCCGCTGTTCGTGCGCGTCTCGGCCAGCGACTGGGCCGAAGGCGGCTGGAGCGCCGACGACACCGTCGCGTTCGCGCGCCGGCTCAAGGACGCTGGGGTGGACCTGGTGGACTGCTCGAGCGGCGGCCTCGTCGCGCACGCCCGGGTGCCGGTCGGGCCCGGCTACCAGACGCCGTTCGCGGCGCGGGTCCGGCGCGAGGCCGGGGTGGCCACGGGGGCGGTTGGGATGATCACCGAGCCGTTCCAGGCGGAGCAGATCGTCGCCACCGGCGAGGCCGACGCGGTGCTGCTGGCACGTGAGCTGCTGCGCGACCCGCACTGGCCGCTGCGCGCGGCGCGAGTTCTCGGCGCCGAGGCGACGTGGCCGGAGCAGTACCTGCGGGCGCGGCCGTGACGCGGCGGGCGGGGGGAGGAGCGAGGCGATGCTGAAGCGTCAGCGGAGCGGCGCGGTGGTGTGTCCCTCGTGCGGCAAGCTCGTCGGGGTCAACGACGAGCGCTGCCTCTCCTGCGGCCGGCGCCACCCCGGGATGTGGGGGTACGCGTCGGCGTTCCGCCGGCTCGGGCAGGACTTCGGCTTCACCCCGGCGGTGATCGGCGGCTGCGCCGTGCTCTACGTCGCCTCGCTGCTGCTCGATCCCGCGGGGATCACGAACACGGGGCTCTTCTCGCTGCTTTCACCTTCGATGCGGAGCCTGTTCGTGCTCGGAGCCAGCGGCGCCGTGCCGGTGTTCGGCCTCGGCCGTTGGTGGACGGTGCTGTCGGCGTCGTGGCTGCACGGCAGCCTGCTCCACATCGCGTTCAACATGCTCTGGGTCCGCCAGCTGGCGCCGGCCGCGGCGGAGGCGTACGGCGCCGCCCGCATGGTGATCATCTACGTCATCGCCGGCGCGGCCGGGTTCCTGGCCAGCTCGCTGGTCGGGCATTACCTCTTCTTCCTGCCCAGCTTCCTCGGCGGCGCCGGGTTCACGATCGGCGCCTCGGCCTCGATCTTCGGGCTGTTGGGCGCGATCGTGCACTACGGGAGGCGGCGCGGTTCGAGCGCGGTCGGGCACCAAGCCCTGGTGTGGGCCGCGATCCTCTTCTTCTTCGGTTTCGTGATGCCGGGTGTCGACAACTGGGCGCACCTCGGCGGCTTCGCCGGCGGCTACGGGATGGCGCGTCTCCTCGACCCGTGGAAGGAGGAGCGCGTGGACCACGTGGTGGCGGCGTTCGCCCTCCTCGCGGCCAGCGCGGCGGCGGTCGTCGCCTCGGTGCTGACCGGCCTTCCGGCGCTGGGGGCGCGCTGATGCGCGGCGCCGCCCGCGTACCGGTCGTCGGTGTTCGGGAATCGCGGCCGGTCACAGGCGGTTCGCAACTGGAACGGATGGGAGGGCGTCATGAAGATCAACGTCGGGTCTGCTGACAAGGTGCTCAGGGTCGTCGCCGGTGTCGTCATCATCGCCTGCGGGATCGCATTCAAGAGCTGGTGGGGCGCCATCGGCGTCATCCCGCTGGCGACCGCGTTCGTGGGCTTCTGCCCGCTCTACTCGCTGCTCGGCGTGTCCACCTGCAAGGTCAAGCACTGAAGTCCGGGCGCCCTGCCGCCGGCGTGCAGTATCATCGCGCCGCACCCGTGCGGCCGGGTTCGGCCGCGGGCGCGAAAGGAGCCGTGACGATGGCGAGGCATGCGTTGGGGCTTGGAGTTCTCGGGGTGGCAACTCTGGCGGCCGGGGTCACGCTGGCGCTTCCGGCGGCTGCTCGTGGTGCGGTGCCGGCAAAGGCGGGCAAGGTGGACGAGAAGGTGATCACGACGGCGTCGGGGCTGCAGTACGTCGATGTCAAGGTGGGGAACGGCGCCGCGGCGAAGGCCGGGCAGACCGTGACCGTCAACTACACCGGCAAGTTCGAGGACGGCAAGGTGTTCGACTCGAGCGTCGGCAAGCGTCCGTTCGAGTTCCCGCTCGGGGCCGGCCGCGTGATCAAGGGGTGGGACGAGGGCGTCGCCGGGATGAAGGTCGGCGGCCAGCGCAAGCTCATCATCCCCGGCAAGCTGGCGTACGGCGACCGCGGCTACCCCGGTGTGATCCCGCCCAACGCGACGCTGATCTTCGACGTCGAGCTGCTGGGTGTGAAGTAGTACAGGTCTTCGTGATCGGCGGGCCGCCGCGGGGCAACTCGCGGCGGCCCTTGCCGTCTGTGCGCCGCCCCGGTCAGTCCTGGAACGTCGGCTTGGCCAGCACCGTGAGCGCGCGGCCGGGCACCTCGACGGCCAGCGCGTGCAACCCGCGCGGGCCCTGGGGGCGCACGAGGACGAGCACGTAGTGGCCGGCGAGCGCCCCCTCGACGCGGGTGATCGCCTGACCGGGGAAGAGGTCGGTCTTGGCGTAGAAGCCCCCGGTGTCGGCCGCCAGCCGCTGCAGTCCGACCTGGAGGTCGTGGCCATCGGCGTCGGTGACGTCGATCGCGTACACCGCGACGCGCGCCTTCATCAGGGCGTAGCGGGCGCGGGCGTAGCTCGCGCCCAGCCAGACCCGCGGCCCCGCCTTGGTGCCCAGCCCCCACCCGAAGAACACCAACGACTTGGCGCCGGGCAGCGGCTCGAGCGCCCGCGCCAGCACGAGCAAGCCCGCGGCGGGCGTGGCCGCGCTCCTCGCGGCGGCGACGTCGAACGAGGCGGCCAGCGACGGGGGCGGGCCCTCGGTGACCGCGCTCCCGCCGCCGGCGAGGATCGCCCGGTGGATCGCCGCGTCGATGCGGGCGCGGTCGCCGGTGAAGTCCTGCCGCAGCTCGAGGTGCGAGTCGAACGACGCCACGGCGACGCGGTCGGCGGGCTGCAGCTTCGCGACGAGGTCGATCGCCCGGAACTTCATCTGCATCAGGCCGGAGAGGCGCACCGCGGAGAAGTCGGACTGGAAGAAGAGCACGACCAGGCGGCCGGGCGGCGCCGCCTCGCCGCCGGTCGCGGCGGCCTGCTCCGGCGTCAGCCCTTCGCCGTACGGCGCCGTGCCGGCAACCCACTCGGCCGACTCCACCGTGGCGGGGCGGCCGTCGACGAGGGCGCGGAAGTCGGCCGCCGCCAGCCCCGTCGCCGGCTCGCCGCGGGCATCCACGACGCGGACGTCCACGACGACGCGGCCGACCTCGACCTGCTCGCGCACCGTCAAGCCGGGCGCGGCCGGGGTCGGGGGCGGCGCTGCGCCGGCGGCCGCGGCGGCCAGCGCCGCGGCGATCGCGAGCCGGCCCGCGATCGTCGGACTCACCGGCGTCTCAGCCCCGTCCCCACGGCAGGTCGCCGAGGTCGACGTTGCCGCCGGAAAGGATCACGCCGACGCGCCGACCGGCCACGGCGAGCGTGCCCTCGAGCAACGCGGCGAGCGGCACCGCCGACGACGGCTCGATCACGATCTTCATCCGCTCCCAGGTGTGGCGCATCGCCGCGACGATCGCGTCTTCGCTGGCGGTCACGATCTCGCAAACGTGCTTGCGAATGACCGCGAAGGTGAGCGTGCCGAGGGAGGTAAGCAGGCCGTCGGCGATCGTCCTCGGGTCCACCGACGGGACGATGCGACCCTCGCGCAGCGAGCGGCAGGCGTCGTCCGCCGCGGCCGGCTCGGCGCCGACCACCCGTGTGCCCGGCGAGACGCCGGCGACGGCGATCGCGGTGCCGGAGAGCAGCCCGCCGCCGCCGACCGGCGCCATCACCACGTCGAGGCGCGGGACCTCCGCGAGCAGCTCGAGCGCGGCGGTGCCCTGCCCCGCGATCACCCGCGCGTCGTTGTACGGGTGCACGACCGTCGCGCCGGTCTCGGCGACCACCTCGGCGAGCGTCGCCTCGCGCGCCGCCAGCGTCGGCTCGCAAAGCACGATGCGGGCGCCGTAGCCGGCGACGGCGGCGCGCTTGACCGCGCGGGCCGTGCGCGGCATCACGACGTGGGCGGGGACCCCGCGCAGGCGGGCGGCGAGCGCGAGCGCCGCCGCGTGGTTGCCCGACGAGTGCGTGGCGACGCCGCGGTGCGCCTCCTCGTCGCTGAGC